>CAILTZ010000420.1 GCA_903837255.1 uncultured Pirellula sp.
ATGAGGGCACGAGCATTCGAGATGCTGCGATCCAAGGTGGAAAGCTAAGATTTCGTCCTATTATGATGACTTCTTTCGCATTCATCGCGGGGCTATTCCCGTTGGTTCGGGCCACCGGCCCGGGCGCTTTGGGCAATCGCACGATTGGAACCACCGCCGTCGGTGGAATGCTTATCGGAACGCTGATCGGCGTCCTGGTAATCCCGGGACTGTATTATCTCTTTGCCAAGATGGCCGAGGGTCGGAAACTAATCAAGGATGAACACGATGAACCGCTTAGCGAAATACTCGAAAGACAATAACAGCGAGTCACTAGGCCGAACTTGGATCGCTAGCACCCTTCTTGTGTGCCTAGCCGGTTGCCATCTTCCGGAAATCTGTGCTCCCAAAAATATGAACGCTCTACCCGAGAGCTTTCATGTCAACAACGACCCAGCCCAAGGCTTGGTTAGCGACCAAAGCTCAGCGTGTGTCGCTTGGAATCAATTCTTCGAAGACCCGGTCTTGGTCTCTTTGGTGACGGAATCTTTGGAAGGCAATCAGGAACTGAAGATTTTGGCGCAGGATATTCGCATCGCCAACAACGAATACCTAGCCCGCCGTGGGATGATCTTCCCCTTCTTTGGTCTCGGAGCGTCCGCGGGGATCGATAAAGCGAGTCGCTTTACCCGAGCCGGGGCGGTCGAAGATCAATTGACCGTCGCTCCAGGCAAGGGATTCCCTGAACCTTTACCTAATTTTCTCGTAGGCGCAGATGTCTCTTGGGAAGTCGATATCTGGAGAAAGCTACGCAACGCGCGGGATGCTGCAGCACTGCGTTATCTAGGCACGCAATCGGGTCGGAATTATGTCGTGACCCGTATGGTCTCGGAAGTCGCACAAAACTATTACGAACTCCTTGCACTCGATAACCAACTCAAAGTATTGGAAAGCACAATCCAAATCCAAATCGAGAGCTTTGAAACCGCCAAAAAGCTCAAGGACGCGGCCCGCGGAACAGAACTCGCCGTTCAACGTTTCCAGGCTGAGTTTCAAAAGAACCAAAGTGAGAAACTGGTGATCAAGCAACGGATCATCGAAACAGAAAACCGAATCAATTATATCGCCGGTCGCTTTCCGCAACCCGTCGAGCGTCCAAGCATCGAGTTTATCGAACTGCAATTGGCAACGCTCGAGGCCGGGTTCCCTTCTCAACAACTACTCAATCGCTCGGATATCCAGCAAGCCGAAAGAGAGGTCCAAGCCTCCGGGCTCGATGTTCGAGTCGCTAGAGCCAGATTCTATCCCTCGCTGATACTCACCGCAGGGGTCGGATACGAAGCATTTAACACCAAATACCTTTTCTCATCACCCGAGTCCCTGGTTTACAACACCGTCGGAGGATTGGCGGTCCCCTTGATCAACCGATCGGCCATCAAGGCTGATTACCTCAATGCCAATGCACAACAGCTCAAGGCAATCTACGACTTCCAACAAAAAGTAATCAACGCCCATATCGAAGTCGTCAATTTCCTTTCAATGGCCGAAAACTATGGCTCTGCCATCGAGATCAAACGCAAGCAACTCGAATCCCTCAAAGCCTCTGTAGAGAACGCCTCAAGGTTGTTTCAAACCGCCAGAGGGGAATACATCGACGTCCTATTAGCACAGCGTGATTACAACGAAGCCAAGCTGAAACTGATCGAAGCCAAGCAACTGCAAGTAAGTGCGATTCTAAAAACCTACCAAGCTCTAGGGGGCGGGTGGGTACTTAACGGCCAGCAAGCCGACGAGGTGATCTTGTCAGAGATAGTACAACCACTGCCAACGAAGACTTTAGAAGATACTCAGCCTCAGCCAACGAAGACTCTTGAGGATGTTCAATAAATGGGTGCTTCAGGTGTTACAGCGGGCAAAACATCGGGTATTGGGGTTGGCAACTTCGTGCTCATTGGTTGCGATACGAGAAGAGATTCCGTACCTTCGAGATCAGACTCGTGAGGGTCAAGCATTGCACAGCCAGCACACTAACGAAGATGAATCGAAAGTCCGTTCTTGCCATCGAGGGATCATCGAGAGTGGTCGTCAAAACTAGAAACGCCAATGTACAAGCCATCGTCATGAGTAGGATAAATCGGGTTCGATAGAACAAACCGCTGACGGTGACCATGAGCGGATAGGCTGCCAGCAACAGGCTACGAGGTGCTTGTGCATTTGCGATAAGCGTTGTGACCAGGGTGATATCCACCAACCCCCAGATGACCGCAGGAATGAAGGGGTTTTTCCAACAAAAGATCCATCGCTGAAGTGGGAAACAGATCGCTAGCCAAGCGATCAGCAAGAGCAGTTGCGTGCGCAAGTCCGATTCTGAATAGCCTACCAAGTGGGATAAAAGAACGACAAGAGTCACGGTCGAAATCGCGACGACGTGCAAAAACAGTCCAGGTTCTTGTCTCCACCATCGAACCCATCGTATCCGCAGCGAGGTAGTGGGTGTCATGATCGCACTTCCCTCCATCCAACGCTTGAGGTCCTCACCAAAATCCGCTGCGCTGGGATAACGCTCCTCAGGGGATTTTTCCATGGCCCGCATGCAAATGATATCGAGTTCCCTATCAATACTGCGATTGATCCTCGATGGCCGTACCGGTTCTCGATCTTTGACCTGTATCATCATGTCAAAATTCGTTGCACCGACAAAGGGAGCTCGGCCGACGAGCAAATAATACATCACTGCCCCCAAGGAGTAGATGTCCGACCGACGCAAATCTGTCATGCGATGAATTTGGATTTGCTCTGGGGCCATGTAAGCTGGTGTACCGACGGTGGCCCCACTGTCAGTCAAATCCGAATCGGTTTGTGTCAGCTTTGCCAATCCAAAATCGATAAGGATTGGATTGCCATGGATATCGATCAAGATATTTCGAGGCTTGATATCTCGGTGAGCCACCCCCTGCCGATGCGCATAGTCGAGCGATTCGGTCAACAAATGGATGATTCTCACTTTGGCTTGGATTGGTAAGCTGGCGTCTTTTCCAAAATCCGAGAGCGGCACACCTTCGATGTATCTCATCGTGTAGTAGATGAATTGCTCTTTTTCGACGACTTCATAAACCGTTACGATTCCTGGGTGCGTCAAATTCGCGGCGACCATCGCCTCTCGACGGAATCGTGCAATCTCAATTTTGTCGGCTAGTTCACCCGCCCGAATAATCTTCAGAGCGACAATGCGATTGAGTTCCTTGTGCCTAGCGCGATAGACAATCCCCATGCCACCCCGGTCGATTTCATCGAGGATTTCATAAGGCCCGCAGTCGGAGGGTAGTCCGGACCGATTCCCTCTTTTGCAGAGCGTCAGCTCCTGATGCATTTCCCAACACTCAGTGATCTCATCTTTCCATTGAGGATGGTCTGAAATCAATGTTCCCAACCTCGCTTTCGACGTATCGCCGACATCGAGTCGGAGTACCTGTGCGAGCACTTCCTCGAGTTTCATCGTTCACCGCGGAAGGAAAAAGTAACTTGGGTCCAACATGCTAGATGCCATGCATGCTGCGGGATGGCGCGAAAAAAGGCAAATCATGCTCCTAGTTCAGACCGTAGGACTTTCATGCCTCGATAAAGCAATCCTGCCACGGCATCTGGCGTCTTATCCATTACTTTGCCGATTTCCTCCAAAGGTAAATCCTCCCAATACCGCATCACGATCGCTCGTCGCTGATCGAGGGTTAGCAATTCCATCACTTTGGAAATTCGTTCCTTTTCCTCATCCAACTGCGCCCTGTGGGATGGACTCGATTGGTGTCTCGTGCGTTCCAAGCCTAGATCTGCCAAACCTGGATCTGCCAAGCCCGGATCTGATTCAGAAGGCATCCGCAATTCCCGCTCCTTGGCGATGTCCCGACGCTCGCTATGGTAGCGCCGCAACAAACCGTTCATCACATTGCGGAGGATAGCTTTTAGCCAACCGGCCTTGGCCGCATCCGAATCGCCCCGATACTGCGATTGAGCCTCGATCGCTTGTAACATCGTCTGCTGAACCAAATCCGATGGATCGACTTTCTTCCGCAAGTCGGCGTAGAGCAATTCCTCGGCAAGCGCACGCAGAAACGGCCTAAAGCGCTGAAGATCTTCCTGAGGTTCCATGGATTAAAACTTGGGGGGTTCGATCCCCTGGACATCAAATGGCGCAGCGGATCATGCTCAAGATCCGATCGGCAAAAACAGCGCCATACGCGTGCCGTTAGTGTAACGTCTTTCCTCACCCCCCGAAACTCTTCCCCCCCCTACGCTCGCCGGCCCCGTACGCCGGCCCCGTACTGACCGCGTACCAAATTCGCTACTTTTCGGGATTTTTCGGGACTTTGCCCCTGAAGCCGGGACTTTTTCGACATTTGTACGTCATCCTCGGAGAAACAACGCATCCAAACTTCTAGGGGAGTCTTTTTCCCTGTATTTCGGTTTATTCGTGCATGTGGGGAGCATCCTCATGGGTTGGATCATCGCTGTTGCGTTTGGCATTCTCGTTTGGGCTGCGGTCGGACACGCGCTGTGGCTCATCATGACGCTCCCGTTCTCATCGAGACAGCAAAAGCCCTGCAAAAAATGCAAGCAGACGATTGGGATCGAGGATAAAGCTTGCCGGTTTTGTGGCTGGAGTTCGGTGCCTGTCGATTTGCAACAAAGCATCCTGATTTGCCATCAAGCGCTCAATGCGGCCCTAAGCCGGGGGTTGATCGATCAAGAGATGATGAAACGGGGCAGCGAGATCCTGGAAAACCTCAAAAAGCCAGCGATCGATCCCCCAAAAACCGGTTCCGTTCCAAGCTTGCCACCCGATATGATCGTGACGCAAACACCTAGTCAGTTCCCGTCGGTCCCAAAAAGTCACGCTCCGCAAAAACAACAGCTCGAGGTCGCCAGGACCTCCGTCGTTGCAACTCCCCCAGCAGAGGCCGTTCCAGTAGTGGCCGTTCCGAAAGCTCCAGAAGCCCATGCGCTGGATCGTGAGTATGAACCTGCTCGGCCAGCCGTAGCTCCGAAGAAGGAGCCCACTAGGACGTGGTCGCAATTGCTCAGCGCTTTCATGGAGGAAAGCAATATTCGATGGGGGGAATTGATCGGTGGACTGCTGATTGTCTGCTGCTCGACGGCGCTGGTTATCAGTTTCTGGGAGAATATCGCGAGCCGTCCATGGCTTAAGTTTTCGGTCTTCACAGGGATCAATGCGTCCATCTTTGGCCTTGGACTCTACGCTTGGCACCGCTGGAAACTACCTATGACGAGCAAGGGGATCCTTGTGATCGGCATGATGCAGCTGCCGCTGAATTTTTTGGCCTTCGCTCTCTTTACCATGGGGAAACCTTGGGATTGGACGACGGTCGCCGGTGAGGTGGTCTCGATGGCGATCCTCGGATATTTAGCCTACCTCGCTGCAAAGATCCTCACACCGACCACTGTCGGTCTGTCGGCATGCACTCCAGTAATTTTCGGTCTTGCAAATCTTCTTATAAGGCGAACAGTCGACCAGGGAGCAAGCGATCCGCTTCTTTACGCCTGGGCATTAGGGCTCTTTGCGCTCTACACACTAGCCATTGCGATGTCTAGGCGACCGCTGATCGAGGAGTCTCAAGGTCGCTTTGGCCCAGCCTTGGCATTTTTTGCGATCGCCACTTTTGGATTGCTGCTTTCCAGCGGATTGCTCCTTCGATGCTCGGGCCATCCGGTCGATACGTTTCGAAATTTGAGCCCGATGCTTGCCTTATTTGCTGCCCCTGCGTTGCTTATGTCGCTGGATATCGGAAAACGGATCGAAAAGCAATCCAATCTGACCGTGCCGATGATCTTGCTCGGTACCTTAGCGATCGCGATGAGCGGGATCGGTTTGTTGTTCTCTTGGCCAGCACCGGCGCTGATGGTCTCAACAGGTCTGGGGCTACTTGTCTTGATCGCTGTCGCAGCGATCGTTTTGACCAACTCGAGATTTGTGGATCCGGCGAGTTTAATCGTGAGTTTTCTGGTGGTTTTGGCCTTTTATGGTTTTACAGGCAAAATCGATTGGATGAATCACTCTTCAGAGACACTCGTCAAGGTCCTTGCTACCCCCGACACCGGATTCATTTGGGTCGGCTATAGCGTGTGCTGTGCTCTTGTGTCCCTGCTTTTGACGAGATTAAACAAGCCGACCGGAGCGCTGGCTATCTTGCGATCGGCTGCCGTCAGCGGTGTATTGGGCACCATCGTATTGACTGCTTTTGGCTTTGGTCGCGAAGCTTATTCGGCAAGCTTGGGTTCTATCTACGGCCTGTATGCGATCAGCGCATTTGCTCTGGGTACGGTCCGTCGCAAGCCATCGCTGGAGGTTGTCGGCATCGTCTTTTTGCTTGCCGCAGCATTCCAGTGGGTCGTGATTGGAAGGTCGGATTTCGACGGGTTGACTCGTATGTACGCTTTTTTCTTTGCGGTCAGCGTCTGTCTTCTGGTTTTCATGATGATCCGAAATGCTTTTGGATACACTGCACACCAGGAGCAACCTAGTTCGATCGCTGCCACCGCTTCGCTTGTGGCGATTAGCCTCATCGCTCTGTTTTTTATCAGTGAGAATCAGCCTGCTTTTTCATCCAATCGCCTGACAGCTGCAACGCTATTGTGGTTTGTCTTCGCTTGGCTGCAACAACAACGAATCTTTTGGCAGATTACCCAAGGGGTCGGCATCGCTAGTGTTCTTAGTAGAGTCGTCCAGACCTGCATGCTGGCGGATTGGTGGCTAGATGAACCTTCCCTATTGGCTAGGGCATTTTTTCATCCTACGTTCTTGCAATATGTGGCTCTGGCCCTCTTGGTCTGTGGAATCCTGCTGGTCTTGTTGCATGAACTCTTGCGACGCAACTGGGGATCGATCTCAGACAAACTAGTCGGCGCCCTCAAGGACATGCATGATTCGAGCGTCGCTAGGGTAGCGATCGCTAGCGGGACAATACTTACCCTCGGAGTGATGGTCTATGGCGCGGTCCCCGGTGTGACTCAAGAACTCATTCCTCGCAATGCATCCATGGACAGCGAATTGATTTCGTATGTCCAAGCTGGAGCGACACTCGAGAGATACGTTCCCAAGCTCGAGAGCCTGGAGTTGGCTGGAATCCCTCACGCGGCGGCTTCCTGGGGGCGAGAAAGCAATGGTTATCGCGTTTGGGGTTTGCCACCGATCACCGCTGCTTGGGCGATGAGTCTCTGTGCATTGCTTGCCCTTTGCTGGAACCTTGTGCAAACCAAGGATCGGGCGTGGCGAAACTGTGCGGGTTTGTTTGCCGCAACTGGCATCTCACTATGGTATCCGTTGGCGAGCTTGGCCGAGCCGGGTGTTGCTTCGGCCTCCGCCCTGCGATGGCTTACCGCCGGCGCCTTCTTTTTGGTCTGCTTGGGACTGTCCTTTTGGATTCTTCGGGTGAATCGAGAGCAAGAGCCAGCGGCATCGGGCCGATTCGCTTTATTCGATCGCCTTTTTTCAACTTTTTCAATCCATACTTTTGTCCCATGGATGGCCATGGGAATCGTTGTCGTAGTTTCTGTTTTGAGCAGAGCCAAACCGATCCCCGGAGGGTGGCTCATTTGGGTTATTACCATCGCGATGGCGTTCGTCGCAATGGCTGTGATGTTCTTACCACGAATGATTGAGCAACAGAATTCCCCGCGTCCAGCCCTTTCGATCACGTCGATTGTTGCTTCGACCCTTTTGGTCTCGCCATTGATCGCTTGGGTGCTTCTTGAAATCGCCATGACGGTTGTATCGAACCCGCTGACGGGACCAAATCCGGATACTCTCTTTGCGCAGCTCGGGCTAGCCGGCTCGTACGCGGTCCCGATCCTCCTGGTGGCCATCGGTTTGATCTCGGTGGCTGCATCAAGACCCAGTCCGAATGTGGCTTTCGTCGCCGCGCTATTTTTGATGGTCAGCGTCGTCGCAGGTTACATGCTGATCCTTAAGTCCAATGGGGTTTACGTCCAATCGTGGATCGGGCTTTGTGCCATCCTGTCCGCAACGGCATCGATCTACAGTTTGGTCTGGCAGTTCTTCACATCGCGGGATACGCGTTCCGATGCATTGTTGCATTGGAACGGTAGACCCGCTGCACAGGTCCGCAGCGACTGGCAAGCATCGCTAAGCCAAATCAGTGCTGGGTTCGCAACGGTCGGCTTGGTATTGATCGTTGGGATCGTCTTGGTTGCCGGGCCCTCCACAAGCGGGCTGGTTTGGGGGTCGTCGGGAAT
Source organism: uncultured Pirellula sp. (assembly GCA_903837255.1). Classification (GTDB taxonomy): domain Bacteria; phylum Planctomycetota; class Planctomycetia; order Pirellulales; family Pirellulaceae; genus JBKCUI01. The sequence goes on from CAILTZ010000420.1 coordinate 8,248, forward strand.
CTTGGCTTCGATCGCCTTCCACTTCTCGCAAGCATACAAACGCGATTCGAAAATCGAATTTGGCCCCTGGATCGCTGCGGCTGGAGCAGCTGGGATGGGAATTGTCGCACCGAATTTCAGTGCGACAGCCGAGTCGCTCGGGGCCTCGGGTATCGTGATCCTTGCCGCTGGGCTTGTCGTCGTACTAAACTCGATTCGAAATGCTCTGGTCGAGGGAAGTAGGGGTCAAGCCAATTCGAGGTATGCACTCTGGAGTGTTCTTGCGATCGCTACATGCATTAGCCTGAGGAACTTACTTAACCTTCCTCGGATTCCTGGGGCAGTTTGGAGCCAAAACGCTTGGTCGGTCGGGATTCTAATCGGTGCTTGGGTCTTGGCTGCCGCGAATACTTGGTTCCATTCGGATCGATGGAGTTGGATCTGGAGCCTGCTGCTTGGCCAACTTGCTGGACTGATCTACTCCAATGGTTTCATGTTCAACGGAGGGCCGAATGGATCAACCGTTTCTGGTGCAATGTTGTTGCAAATCGCCATCATGGCCGGTTCGTCTGCATTTGCGACGCTGAGCGGATTTGGTAGAAAGTCGCGCATTCCGTTGCTGCTAGGAACGTTGGTTGTGTTTTTCATCAGCGCCGTTTGGTTGATCGGAGCGCTGAGCATTGGTGGCACTACGAGAGCCGTATTGCCTTATGATTGGTTTGCTCTAGCGATCGGGGCATGCCTATTCGGAGGAGTCACCGGTTTTTGGAACTCTCGTTCGCGCGATGAGCACGGGGTGATCTATCTGAGTGGATTGTCTGGCGCCGTGTTGTTGTTGCAGTCGCTGGGATCCAATAGTGCGATCCTGTTTTGGGCGACGACCATTGTTTTAGGGGCTTATTGCCTAGGAACGAGTTTTCTATGGCGTGCAGGGGGACGCTTGCAGGATGAGTTGAGCAGTCTGCTACGTATTCCGAAAGTGGCAGACAAGCCGCCCTCGTTGCTCATTGTTCCGATGAATACCGCGCTGGCTATCGGAGTTGCCGTGTTGGGGGTCATCGCCCAGTTCACCCAAGAGGCGTCGAATTTCCGACTCCTCTCGGCCAATGCGATTATGGCCGTGGCTTTTGCCGTCGGTTTCTTAGCACGCTACGCCAGCTTCCGGATTTTCGGAAACCGAGACAGCTTGCCGACCACCATGCGAGTGTTGGCTCTGATGATTGGCGTGCTTTATGCAATCGCACTTTTCTGGCATATCCAACCCCTGAGTAGCTCGGGAATACAAAGGCTGGGTGTCTCTTCGCTCCCGCTGCTCCTGACGGCTGGGGTTTATGGTTTCGGACTGATCAAATGGTTTGGGGGCAAGGAGGAGTGGGAGTGGGCCGGGAGCATCGTCGTGCCATGGCTCGTCGGGCTATCCATTCTCGTCGGAGTATTGTTTGTCGGGATCGAGTTCCAACTGCACTTGGTGAATCGTTCGATACCGTTTGATGCCTATACGGTAATTTGCATGATTCTGAGCCTACTGATCGCTGGCGGTTTGTGCTTGGCCGCAGCGTTGCTCCCGGGTCGAGATCCGCTCGGTTTGTCCGAGCGTGGTCGGGAGGTCTATGTTTATGCAGCGCAAGCCATATTGGTGTTGATGATCGTTCACTTGCGAATATCTTTGCCGTTCCTCTTTGCCGGGTGGTTGCAAAGCATCTGGCCACTGCTGGCTGTGGCTATTGGGTTTTCAGGGATTGCGTTTGCGGAATGGTCGCAACGTCGAGGACTCCATGTACTTGCAAACCCGCTTCGCAACAGTGGCAGTTTGCTCCCCTTACTACCAATTATCGGCTCGTGGGCCGTCCCGTCGAGTATCGATAACGGGGTGACGTTGTTTGCCTCAGCGATTGGATACGGTTTGTTTGGGTACCTGCGTACCTCGCCAGGCTTTATCACGACAAGTATTGTTTGTGCCAACGTTGCCTTTTGGCAAATACTCCAACGCAACGATTTCTCGTTTGCTCAGCATCCGCAACTCTGGGTGATCCCTCCGGCTCTGTGCGTATTTACTGCCGGTCAAATATTCAAGCAACGGCTAACGACCCAGCAGTTGGCGATGATCCGCTACCTATCGATCGGATCGATCTACGTTGCCTCCACGAGCGAGATCTTCTTACAAGGGATCGCCAAGGCACCGTGGTTGCCGATCGTGCTGGCGATTTTGTCGGTGCTTGGGATCCTCTTTGGCATCGCTGCGAGGATCCGATCAATGCTCTGGCTCGGATCGATGTTCCTGTCGGTAGCGATGTTCAGCATCCTCTGGTATGCAGCAGTCGACTTGGATCAAACATGGCTTTGGTATGTCTGCGGCATCGTGCTCGGAGCGACGATGCTGTTCGTCTTTGCCATGTTTGAGAAACGCCGCGAGAACCTCAAGCGAATCATGAGCGACATGCAATCCTGGGAGGAGTGATTATGGCTTCGCTGGAACGATCGTCTCGGAGGATTTGTTGGCTGGAACGCTGGGGCCAACCGATACGACAATCGCACCGTCAGCAAGAACCATACCAGGTTTTAGATCTGAAACCCCGTCCCACACATTCGACGGCCTGCTACTGATCACCTGATTGCTGTAGGCAGGTTGTGAATAGATGGGTGTCGAATAGCTAGGTGCGGAATAGACTCGCATTGAGTTACCCCTCGAATAGTAGCTAGGTGCAGAGTAATAGCTAGGTGCAGGATAGCGGTAGGCTCCCGAAGAGTAACCGAGCGACGATCCATAAGGATACCCACCATAAGGAAAGGAACTCATTCCAAAACCGCCCAAGCCGCCGTAGCCGATCCCAAAGCCAATGCCGCCAGAGTAAATTCCGCTACCGGAATAGTGATGATGTTGACTGCCTGAATGAGCACCCATCCCAGTAGAATGCCCGCCAGCATGCCCGCCAGCGTGCCCGCCACTATGCCCGCCTGCATGTCCGCCAGCGTGGCCCTGGGCTTGCAATGGCAAACTTTGGCAAGTCATCACCAACATCGCCAGCGCCCCAATCGTCACGGTTCGCAAAAATGATATGCACGTTTTCATCACTCCAACTCCTATGCACCTGTGGTGCGCCAAAAACAAAAACATCAGTCCAAACGCGTCTGGTCAACAAGACCATCGTCCAAGGTAGATTTTATTCCTAGCTTGCCATGACGAATATCAACTAATTACGCCTTATTGCGTATTCGACCTTAGTACCTCCATCGGTAACTAGGCTGGGTGAACCAAAATGAAACAAAGTTCGCCTCCCCGAATCCCTACCCTAACCATTTCGCCTTGGCAAGTTTGGCAAGACACTTAGGATTACTCTACAGGGAGATGATCTTTCCCTGCATTCACCGTCGTCCACTCAATACAAAATGGAGTCCGGCTCAAATGGTTCAACACAAGAAACGCTTGCGGCTAATGCAAATCTTTGCAGTCGTTGGGAGTCTGATGCTAGGCAACCAAGTGCAG
>CAILTZ010000421.1 GCA_903837255.1 uncultured Pirellula sp.
ATGGCGGTCGCTTGATCGTCCCTAGCCTACCGGAATCATGGGATGCCCAAGGCGGGAACGTCGCCTGGAAAATCTCCGTCGAGGGATACGGGCAATCGACCCCTGTGGTTTTTGGAGACCAAGTCTTTCTGACATCGACGAGCGGACCGAACAAAGAAAACTACCATGTGGCTGCTTATGCTCTTGCCGACGGCACCAAGCGATGGCAGAAGGATTTCAAGAATCCTTCTCCAGAGGAAAGTAACAGCTATGTTAGCCGAGCCGCTCCGAGCCCGACGGTCGATGCCCAACGTCTCGTGGTGAGCTTCGAAGGTGGCATCGTCGCGGCGCTCTCACTTGACGGAAAACTTCAATGGGAAAAGAACCTTGTCGAGCTCTATGGGCCGATCAAAGCCCGCCATGGACTGGCCGCCTCGCTCGAACACGACTTGTCGAACGTTTTTGTTTGGGTGGAACGAGAACAAGATCCCTATGTGTTGGCCTTGAGCAAATCCTCCGGCGAGTTGGTTTGGAAATCACCCGGTGTGGGTGCGACAAGCTGGAGTAGTCCACGGCTTTTCATGGTAGCTGGCAAATCTCAACTGCTATGTAGCTCCAGTGGAAAGATCGCAGGATACGACGCGGCGAGCGGCAACAGGCTCTGGGAGTTTAGCGACGTAGCCAACAACACCACCTGCACTCCCATCCCGGTCTCTGACGGTAAATTTCTCATCGGCGCGTCGGATGGTCGAGGCGAGCAGTCGGCGGGGAAAACTGCTGCCTCCAACGGGCTAATCGAAGTCAAACCGATCGGTGAGGGCAAGTTCGCGGTCGATTATCTGTGGCGGGCAGAAAAAGCGACTTGTAGTTTCGGAAGTCCCATCGTTGCTGCCGATAAGGTCTGGATCGTCAATCGAACAGGGGTTCTTTATCAGTTGGAGTTGGCGACCGGTAAACAGCTATCGGCCGAGCGGGTCTCGGCAGGGAGCGTTTGGGCAACCCCGCTGGCTACTAATAGCAAGTTGTATTTGTTCGGTCAAAAGGGAACTACTTCGATTGTCGATTTGGCCAGTGCCAAGGAACTGTCTAGTTGTTCGATTTGGGAGGAATCAGCATCAGGCCCACCGGCTGCGATGGGTGGTTCGGTCCTCTATGCTGCGGTCAGTGCGGGCAACACCCTGCTGATTCGCCGTGGCGATACGTTGTTTGCGATTCGCTGAAACCCTGATTCATGACTATCCCTGCGGTCATGATCCTTAGGTACACTGATAGGGGCGGTTGCTTTCTAACCCAGCGTTTTAAGGGAAATCAAAAAGGAACTCATAAGATGAATCGCAAGACCTGGTGCCGAGCTTTTTTGTTATCGAGTTTGTCGTTCACCTCGTTAGGTGTCGTGGGGCCTGATGCATTCGCACAAGAATCAAGCTCTGTTGCGGCGGTTTCGAACAAGGTGGTCGTTTCCAACGAGCCCGATCAGCCCCGAGCCACTCCCGTAACTCGGGATTCGATGAAGCAATATCTTGAGGACCTGAAATTTCGCACCCCAAGAATCCCCCTGCCGGAGCTAACCCCCGAGGAGAAGAAGCTTGCCACCGAAGACCCGAGGACTTACGGTTACGAAGCCCGATTGCGCAAACTGCATTTGAATGAAACATCCGTCAGCAACTATTTGCCGTTTGGGGGAGTGTCTAAAACGGCCTCGACGCAAACACCCAGTCGATCCGGTCCGGTCGATCCGAAGATGACACTCGATTATGCGTTCAAGGTTCGGTTGTTTTGGATCGCAGCTCGAGGCAACAACTGCCAGTATTGCCTAGGGCATCAAGAGTCCAAGCTTTTGGCCGCAGGGATGACCGAAGACCAGATCGCAGCGCTCGATAGCGATTGGGAATTGTTCCCGGAGAATGAGAGGGTTGCATTCGCACTTGCCAAGAAACTGACCCTTCAGCCGCAATTGATCTCCGATGGCGACATCGAGGCTTGTCGCAAGCATTATTCAGGCGAGCAACTTATAGAGATGATCGGTTCAATCGCAGGGAACAACGCAATCAATCGTTGGAAAGAGGGAGCGGGGATTCCGCAATCGAGCAATGGCGGAAACTTTGGTGGTCAATCCCCCACCGAGAGTCATTCCTACTTGACCGCCACCTCGGACAAATACGCCAAGCGACCAAGCAAGGTGGCCGCGATCCTTGAAGAGGACGCTGGGAATGTATCGCTTGTACAGAGTTCGCCGACTCAGTTCCAGCGACCACCATTGGAGACAGGAGCGGAGTTGTCGAAGCGATTGGAGTCGGTCAAGCAGCGACACGCACGTTTACCGATCGTCGACGAGCAGACAGCAAGAGAGGTCATGGGCGAGTTGGTTGAGGGTAAACCTGTTTACCAGTGGCATCGGCTATTGGCGAATTTCCCTATAGCGGGCAAGCGATTGGCAATGGGAATAACGACAGCCAAAGAGTCCGATGCGTTGTCGGAGAGACTGAAGCTCAAGATGGATTGGGTGATCGCGCGTCAGGATAGAGCTTGGTACGCCGCTGCGTTGGCTTTGGAGCAAATGCGAGCGGCTGGAATCCCCCAAGACCAGATCGACCTTCTAGACCGTGAGATCAAAACAGCAGACTTGAGTACCAGCGATCCGAAGCCCGAGGATCAAGAGCGCGCAATTTTGTTGATCGCCCGCAATCTGGCAGCTTCGCCCATCGTCTTGACCGACCGACAGGTTGAACTTGCTGTGAAGCTTGTCGGGCCACGCGCTGTCACTCAGGCGATCAATTACACGGCTTATCGAGCCGCTTTTGATCGCATCACCGAGGCAGCAGGGTTAGGGCTTTAGTCCGTTCTTGATTGGAGGCGGTAGACAAGCTGCTAGCATGCGTTATCCAAGAAGTTTTTCACCCATTCCATCAAATTGAAAATCACTCCATGAAAAATCATCGATCGAGTTTTAAGCGACGTTCCTTTTTCTCCACTGCAGCGACTTGGGTTGGAGGTTCAGCAGTAGGTTTGGGTTTCTTGGAGTCTCAAAGCCAGTCGCTTTTTGCGCAGGACCCAGCAACTGTACCGCCAGTTCCAAGTGTTCCCAGCGGGCCTGTCGAGAGTCCTTTTGAAAGAGATTACGACGCGCCGAGTTTCAAGCCGTCTTGGAAAAAGCCCCAGATCAATCGCTTGTTGGCTCAGGATTTTGTGATTTTTGCTCACTCCGATTTAGAGATGACCAAAAAGCTTTTGGAGCGGGAGCCGGGTTTGATCAATGCGTCGATCGATTGGGGTGGGGGCGATTGGGAGACAG
>CAILTZ010000422.1 GCA_903837255.1 uncultured Pirellula sp.
GGTGAAGTCCGCCGAGATGAATTTGGTTTCTGCCACATTCTTCGGAAGCAGGATGTATCCGAATCGGACCTGGCTCAGGTCTTTGTACCCAAGGGTCTCGATGAGCAATCCGTACAGGGGCAGCTGCCAGTCGACCCACCGATCAGCCTTGAGATGGTTCCTGCGAGGGTCCTCTGTGTTGTCACCGGTCTTGTAATCCCAAACGGCAACCTCTTGAGTTTTTTCATTGACATCGATCCGGTCGATTCTTCCGTGGACGATCATCTGACCGTGATCGAGATTCCAAACGATTCCATTGGCCCGATCGACGTTGTGTTCGATGTGTTTGATTCTCCAACCCTCTTTGGCCCAATCGGCTTGGTGCTTGGAGAATTCTGTGAGCCTGAGTCTAGCTTGTTCGATCTGCACGACCAGAGCCGGGGGTAGTACCAAGCCGAAGCGGTTTTTGACCCAAGCGTCCAATTCTGCCGACAACCAATCGCCGATCGATTTTGGATCGGTCGAATCGCCGACCGGTGAGTCCTTGAGCCCTTCGAGGACCGAGTGGACCATATCGCCGAATCCTCCCCCATCGAGTTCTTGGGGCAAGTGTTCCACGGCGTGGGTTCGGCAGAGTTTCCTCAGATAGAAGCGGTATGGACATTCGCTGTACTTTTTGAAATCCGTCACGGCCATCGCGCCCAGACGCTTGGTCGCATCGGGTTTGGGAATCTGTATGTCGGATTGCAGTGGTCGCGATGGCCATCCGGAGTCCAAGCCGATCGATTCCTCCTGCTCTGAAATCAGCTTGGCAACCCTGTCCGGGAGCTCGTCGGTCGCGACGGCCATCATCAAGCGGCTCGGAGTCAAAGGATCCGAATTGGAGCTGAATCGGTTCATAATGAACTCGATTTGCTCTCGGGTATGCAAGCAGGCCATCATGACATAAGCATCCCGGGCGTATCGCCGGGCATTGTCCAGTAGCCCGAGTTCGCTTCGGAGTCGATTGGGCAAGAACGCATCGGAGTTAACGCTTTCAGGGACCACTCCATCGTGCAAACCGGTCATCATCAAAACCGGAGCATCGTCCAAGGCGACATCGAGCCATCCGAGCATTTCGATGGCAGCGTCGTCGGCAAGGGGTGGAATCTGGACACCTTGGAGTTGTTGTTGGAGCCAAGCAAGGGCTTCGGAGAGCTCGATTTCCAAGTTCAGGTTGGGTGGAACATTCGCTAAACGATCCAAGACGGAATTGATCTCGCGACAGCCTCGCAGAATGATATGCCCCTCGGGCTCGGTGCGGTCGACTTGTTCAAGCTCTGAAAGGCTGATGTAGATCTCGCGCAGCGGCTGTGCCCAAGCGTCCAAAGGGCGCTTTGAGGTTCTCAGGGGCTGAAGCCATAAATCGAGTGCTTGGACCACGGCAACAAAAACCTCCCGCCCGGAGGCTTGTGGCCACTGGGGCACCGAAACGCTTCTCAAAAGCGTTTGCTTGAGGTACTCGTCGATGCAGGACAAAAAATCTGCCGGAAGCTCTTGGGGTGCCGGTTTTGTTTGGTCAGGTGCAGGGGGTTTCGCGTGGGTACGGAGCCACGTTTCGATCCAAGGGATACGGATCAGGTTCGAGAAGTTTTCGACATTTGGATCGCGCAGGTATTCCTCGATCGCATAGAGAACTTTCATCGGGGGAGTGCCGTAGATCGGGATTCCAGGTCCGTATCGCAGAGCCACCTTGTACTGTGCCAGGGACTCTTGCAAGGCTGGTACTAGGCTCGGGTCGGGCACACCGATGGTGATGTCGCGGACCGATCGAGAGGTTCCTAGTTTGGCCAATTGCACGGCGAGTTCCTGGGCGGCTTGGACGGCCGAGGTTCTCACATGGATTTGGTCTTGGCCGATTGGTATCTCCAGATTCTGCCAGAATGAGGAACGGAGCGTTCCGTCCCGGTCATAGCCTTCGGCGAACGATTCGGGCGCACCGACGAGGACTTGGACTTTCGGACCGATGGCGGCCAAGAACTGGCGTTGGGCTCGGTTCAAGTCCACGGTTCCAAGCAGCACAACCTCGTGCTGAACCTCGTCGACCTCACCGTGCTCTAGGGCAAATCGGCGGGCGGATTGGATATCCCATAGACCGGCTTCGTGCAACACATCCAAATACCTGCGTTGCAAGTGGGCCAGAATCTGCCAGCGGGGTTCCTCGACGGTGCCTGCGAGCTTCTCTGCAACGTCTTTGAAGTCTAGCAAGTCAGAGGCCAGTTCACGGTGAAGCGAACCGAGAAGTTTGGCAAGGTCCATCCACACCCCGAGTTGTTCCAGGGCGGGAACCTCGAAGAGCAGTGGTTGGAGTTCTGCTGACGGGGTAGAGCGAAGGACCTTGACCCAGGCCATGACCTGCGTGAGTTCGGAAGCAAACGGCAGTTTGGCTTGATAGAGTTCCTCAGGCAGTTTTCCCAGGGTCAAAAATCTAGGTGGTCGCAAAACCAGTCGGTCTTTGGCCGCTCGTTGGGCGATGAGGACTTGGAGTCGTCGGCTAGCCATCGAGCCGGGCAGAACAACAAGGACGCGATCCATGTCCCACGCGTTGCCTTGGGCATATCGCTCGATGAGGTAATCGATCGCCGAATGAAGAATCGGTTTGTCCCATCCCAGGAACGCGAGTTGGCTGACGTTTTGGAATGGTAGATCTGGGCTTTGGGTGCCTGGAGATTTTTTGTTAGATGACTTCTTCTTGGGCATTTTCTTATTGGACATCCGCTTTTCCTTGCAGCAACACAGGCACCGTCATACAGATTGTTATGTTGAATGGGTTATCGCAAGGGGGCGTGACACGTCTGGTCAAGGATCTTGCTGCCAGGTATCAAATTCCCAAATAGATTTGTAATACCCTTGGCTCTCGGTGTGTTCGATCCATTTCTTGAAAAAAGCGCTTCGGCCCAGGGTTGAGCCATCCCCGATGACGATGAGCTTGCGTTTTGCCCTGGTCATAGCGACGTTCATGCGTCGGGTGTCAGACAGGAATCCAACCTCACCTTGGGCATTGGATCTCACGAGGCTGATGAGAACGGCTTCTTTTTCGCGACCTTGAAAGCCATCGACGGTATCGATTTCTACGTTATTGTTTTTGCATCGGTCTCGGAGGAATCGGACCTGAGCCGAGTAGGGTGCGATGACGGCGATCTCTTCAGGCGCGATGCCTGCATCGAGGAGCCCGTCGACTTGCTTGAGGATCCAGAGGGCTTCGGGGGGGTTGAGTTTACTCTCTCCGTTGGGGTCGAGCTGCTCGGTCCAATCTGCGCCCGAGGTGTCGACAAAGAGGATCGGCTGTGGGTCGAGCGATTCAGTCCGTACATTCGGTAGGTCTATCAGGGAGTGCTGTGCGACGCTTTGATCGGCGATCAGAGTGCCGGAGTAAAAGTGTTCGGAGGGGAACTCCATGATCTTGTGGTGCATGCGGTACTGGACGGTCAACTGGCGAGTGACGAGCTTGCCCCATCGCTCGACGAGTCGTTCCATCATGCTCTTGGAGAGCCCTTCGAGGGTCGCTTGGGTGCTCAGGACCGTTGGGGGGAGTTGGCAATGATCTCCGGCCAATACCAAACGATCGACTCGCAGGATTACGGGCCAGTAGCCCGGTTCGGTGCTCTGGCAAGCTTCGTCGATCACCCCCAGGTCAAAGGTCCGATCGCCGAGGACTTCGGGATCGTAGTTGGTCGTCGCGCAGATGACGCTGGCCCGATCGAGCTTGGTGTTGATGATTTGCTCTTCGAAGATTTTCGCGTCGTTTCGCAGACGGCGGGCTTCTTGTTTAAGGTCTTCGCGAGCTCCCGGCATCGGTTTGGCGCGTGTCCAACGTCCGGCTTTGCTAGAGATCAGTTCAGCCTCGCGCCGCATCTCACGAACGACTTTCATCGCAGGGTCGGCATCGACAAGGTAATCGAGCGTGTGCTCTTGGAGGGATTCCAGGACTCGGGCAGGATGGCCGACCCGTATCGCGTTGACACCAATGGCGACGAGCTTCTCGAGGAGGTTATCCACGCCTGTGTTGCTCGGTGCGCATGCAAAGACTTTTTCGCCACGCTCGACGGTTTGCCGGATCAGTTCGGCTACCGTGGTGGTTTTGCCGGTGCCTGGCGGACCGTGGATGATCGCCAGATCGTTAGCACCGAGTGCATGCAGGATTGCATCGTGCTGAGAAGGATTCAAACGGGACTTGGCCAACGACGCTTCGATCGCTTGGATGTTCCTCACCGGGTGGAACTGCGGCTCTTTTTCGCTGATGAGCACTTCGCGAAATTGGGCGATTCGGCCGCGACCTGCGAGGGCATGGAGCATGGCGCTTTGCTGTCGCTTGCGGGTGACCTCGTCGGCAGAGAGTTCGAGGCGAAAGAATCTGCCTTCGGGCCAATCGTCAAAGACCACTTCGATGTTCGTGGATGTTCGTCCGCAGACCACCCCGTTTGCGACATCCATGAGGGTGTCTTCGTCGGAGGCCACGACCGGGGCACCGACCCGAAAGCGGTTCCATGGTAGCAATGCTTGTGGCTGGCGTTTGACGAACTGGGCGATGGTGCGGCCACCTAGCCCCGTGCGATGGTCGGCGATCACCATGTGCATGAGCGTATCGCCTTGGGCCTCGATCGACCGATTGGACATCCCCCGGGCTTTGCGCGATTCTCGGCGGTTGGACAGACGCTCGCGTTCGGCATCGGATTCGAGTTTAAGAAACCCAGACCAACGCTCGAAATACTCTTCGCTATCGCGATAACTAGGCATAAGCTCCTGGAGCGGTCTACAGTTTTGGCAGGCGGTAGAAGAGCAGGATCGGCACAAGCATCGCAGCCATCATGGCAAAGACCGACGAGACTGGCCAAGTCATCCATTCGGCGACTTTGATCAGAAGCTGGTAGATCGGTCCTGCAAGGAGGATGCCGACGAAGTTGGCAAAGTTCATGGTGCCGATCAAGCGGCCCTTGAGCTCCAACGGTGGACGTTCCTGCAAGAAGACTTGGATGGGTATAACAAACACCGCAGCACCAATGCCCGCGACGATTAATCCAATAAAGGTACCTGTATAGCCCAACAGGACATCTCCGTTGGGCTTCCAAATACTGACGATGCACATCGAAAGGATCATGATCAGCACACCAAGGGAAACCTGTTTGTCTTTGGGCATACGCTTGAGAACTAGGTTCGCGCTGACGGCTCCGAGGATGATGCCGATCGCAAGCCCCGCCGTCAGAACGCTCGTTTTGGTGTCGGCCTGTTGCAACTGGTCCTTGCCCAGCCGATTAACCACGGGCATAACCAGACCGCCGACGAGCCAAAAAACGCTCGATACAACCAATGCCATCAGCAGCGGCCGGTCTTTGGAAAGAAGCGATACGATGGGGGCCGGAACGATCGAGTCGGCGAGCTCAAAGCGAGCTTGGGGCTGGACCGCGGCGGTGTATCGAATGACAAGGGAGGTAAAGGTTCCAATGATGGCCACAACGGCACAAGCCAATGAACCGATCCACAGCCGTCCAAAATCCTCCTGGCCGGTAGCATCTTTGGTCACCAACGCCTCCTTGATCGCCCCTGCAAGAACCACCCCTAAGATGATCGCAAGAAAGGTGGACATGAGGATAAGGCCATTGGCTCTTGGGAGATTCTTGTGATGAAACAACTCCGGGAGAATCCCATACTTGGCCGGCCCAAAGAAGGTGCTGTGGATCCCCATGAGTACCAGAACGGTCCAGGTCCCATAGTCACCAATATTTCCGTACATCAAGAAGGCCAAGACGGCCAGGAGAGTGATGACGATCTCGGCGATCTTGCAAATGACGATGATCCTGCTCTTGCTGTTGCGATCCGAGAGATAACCGGCAACGCCACTGAGCAGCACAAACGGCAGCGAGAAGGCCAACGTCGCCCACCCCTGACGATCGTCTTTGGTAATCGCTCCAGCGCCACCGATGGCCATCAAGAGCATGAGTTGTTTGTAGAGGTTGTCGTTGAAGGCACCTAGGAATTGGGTGATCGCCAACCCCCAAAAGGAGCGATTCGCAAGGAGCGACTCGGCGGGCTCGGAGGCGTCATCATTGGATTGCTGTTGCATGTCCTAGGTGGCGCTTTCTCTCGAGGACGGCTTTGATCCAGCCAGCTCTTTGGCCAAGGCTTGCAGCCCACGGAGATCAAGTTTGCCGGTCCCGAGAATGGGTATCGAATCGACACGGATGAATCCATCGGCCCCTGGATTGTAGATCGAAGGCAGGCCTGATTCGATGAGTTTTTTAACGATCGCCGAAGGTTCCTGGGATAGCTGGGTGTAGAGGACCACGAGCCTTTCGCCCTTCTTTTCGTCGGGCACACCGCAGACGGCCAAGGTCAGTACGTCCTCATCACCGCCGAGGATCTTATTGAGTTCCTCTTCGACCTGGATGTGGGGGACCATTTCACCGCCGATTTTTGAGAATCGGCTTTCACGACCGGTGATATGGATGAAGCCATCGGGCTCGATAAAGCCTACGTCTCCGGTGATGTACCAACCGTTGTTCATGACCTTGGCGGTCAGTTCAGGCTGGTTTAGATATCCGGCCATCACGTTAGGCCCGGAGATTTCGATCATTCCCGTTTCGTTGGGCTTAAGGACTTTGGAATGGTCGTCCAGGGAGACGGTCCGCGCGCGAACGCCGGGAATGGGCCTTCCAACGGAGCCTTCGCGGAGACCTTCATTGGCATTAGCAGTCTTTGCGCGACTGGCCGGGACGTTGACGGCCACAACAGGACTCAGTTCGGTAGTTCCGTAACCTTCGATCGGGCGAACCCCGAATCGTTCATCGAAGGCTTGTGCAAGCGGGATCGGCATTTTCTCTGCGCCGACGACGACGATGTTGACGGTCTTGAATTGCTCGGGTTCGATGCGTTTGAGGAATCCTCGCAGGAACGTCGGTGTGCCGAGCACGATCGTGCATTTGTAGGTCTCGATGAGCTTGCCTATCTGCTTGGGCTCAAGCGGGTTGTAATGAAAAGCGCCCGAGCAGGGAAGGCAGCCGACGGCCCATAGTGTGCCGGTGTATCCGAAGGAATGAAAGAAGGGGAGGATTCCTAAAAAGCAATCGTCCTCCTTGACATGGATGGTTGCATCAAAGCCTTGGACGTTCGATGCGATGTTATTGAACGTCAGAGGAACACCTTTTGGAACACCGGTCGAGCCCGAGGTGAAGATGA
>CAILTZ010000423.1 GCA_903837255.1 uncultured Pirellula sp.
ACTGACTACGGTGCTCATTTGTCGCACTCGGGTGCATACTGCCTTGACGGCACTCGTAAGGGCCAACTGCTCCATGGCGGCGGACTTCATGGAGCCGGCGGTGGACTGCATGGAGCCGGCGGCGGACTTCATGGGGCCGGCAACCCGGGCATGACGCATGCCCAGTACCGCGACGACGACCAAGTTGGTTCGGGAGTGGCTGGTCCGACGGTCGCTTATCCCTACTACACCACTCGCGGTCCTCGCGACTTTTTGCTGGACAATCCGCCGAGCATCGGTCGCTAGTCAGATTGCCAGTCGGCTTACGCGTCGGCTTATCGGACCACCAGTTTCTTAAACTCGCTCATAAGCAACTTGGTGGTCTGTCCGACGTTGCCCAGTCCGATCGGGCGGCTGTCGATCGAAACGACCGGGATGACTTCCGCGGCGCTGCCGGTCAGGAAGCATTCGTCGGCCACGAGTAGATCGTGGCGAGTCAGAGTCGCTTCGCGAGCGGGGATCTTCAGCTCCTTGGCAAGCTCCAGGATTGCGTTTCTGGTAATTCCTTCGAGGATACCAGCATCGGTTGGCGGAGTGAGCAAGTGACCGTGCTTGACGATGAAGATGTTGTCGCCGGTGCATTCGGCAACTTCTCCTTTGTGGTTGAGCATGATCGCTTCCATGCAACCGGCCTGGAGCCCCTCGATCTTGGCCATGATGTTGTTGAGATAATTTAGGGACTTGATTCGCGGGCTCAGGGCCGCTGGGTGATTTCGGATCGTCGATGCGGTGATGATCTTGAGCCCCTCGTCGTAGTACTTGCGATCGTACAGGGCGATCAGGTCCACGATGATAATGATTTGGGGGTCGGAGGTACGGTTCGGATCCAGACCCAGCGATCCGGCCCCCCGGGTGACCACCAGTCGGATATACGAATCGCTCAGTCCACTGAGTTCTACGGTCTTCTTGACCGCGTCGATCAAGTCTTGTTTCGACATGGGGATGGTAAGCAGGATTGCGCGTGCCGATTCGTAGAGCCGATCGATGTGCTCAGCGAGACGAAAAACCTTACCGGAATACGTCCGCATTCCCTCGAAAACCCCATCGCCGTAGAGCAAGCCGTGGTCATAGACGCTGATTTTTGCGTCTTCTTTGCTGTAGAACTTACCGTTGATGTAAATTTTCGGCGCCATTCGATGGGGTCCTTCAAATTGGTACTGCGTTGCTGTCTGCGGTTGCTAGTCGGCTGGGCTCGAAAGCCCAGATTAGACTAGCGGGAAACCTTGGAATCCGAAAGGGTAAGGGCCTCGTTGAATTCTGAAATTCCCGCTATGATAGTCATGGGCTAATTGGGCCTGTCGGGCCCTCCTTTTTGTTCCTAACTACCTCGTTTAAGCATCGGTTGGACCTACATGGGCGAGAGCGATTCCTCCAGTGCACATTCTCCGCGTTACCACCGTGTGATCCTCAAGCTCAGCGGTGAGAGCTTGGTCCATGCAGGCGAGCGTGGTATTAGTATGGATGAGGTCACGGCGATCGCAAGGCAGATCAAGTCGGCCCATGAACTCAAATGCCAGATCGCGGTGGTTGTGGGGGGAGGAAACATCCTCCGAGGAGCCCAATTCAAAGGCTCCAGTGGCGAGATGATTCAGGAAGCCACCGCGCACTACATGGGGATGCTCGCAACGGTCATCAATGCTCTGGCGCTCCAAGACGCCTTCGAGAGCATTGGGATCTCGACACGCGTGATGTCTGCGATCAAAATGGATGGCGTGGCCGAACCCTTTATCCGCCGACGAGCAATTCGTCATCTGGAAAAAGGCCGGATCGTCATCTTGGCCGCCGGCACCGGTGCCCCTTTCGTAACCACCGATACCTGTGCAGCCAACCGCGGTCTGGAACTCGATGCCGATATTGTCCTCAAGGCCACTCGGGTCGATGGCGTCTACAGCGAAGATCCCGAGAAGAATCCCCACGCGATCCTTTACCGCGAGCTCGATTACGACACGGTGATCGAAAAGAACCTCAAAGTCATGGACTCGACGGCGATCGCCCAATGCCGCACCCATAAACTTCCTATCCTGATTTTCAACTTCAAGAAGGAAGGGAACATTGTCAAAGCAGTCAGCGGACAAAAAGTTGGCACAAGAATCTCCCCGCGAATCAACCCTGGGGAAAGAATTTTAATCAACGCCACTTAGTAAACTTCAAAGACTATCTACTCAAGAAAAATCAACCACTGGAGACTCCCACTATGTCAGTCGAAGACATCCTTTTGGACGCCCAAGAGCGCATGGAAAAAGCTCTTGCTCACCTAAAACAAAATCTCGCCGGGATCCGAACCGGTCGCGCCGCCCCGGGCTTGCTCGACTCGGTCAAAGTCAACGCGTACGGTTCAATGACCCCGCTCAAGCAACTTGCAAGCGTCGCGGCTCCCGAACCCCAGCAACTGGTGATCCGTCCCTTTGATACCTCGATCATCAAAGACATCGAAAAAGGGATCGTTGCAAGCGAACTGGGGCTCAACCCCCAAAGCGACGGCCGGATCATCCGAATCAATATCCCTCCCTTGAGTACCGACACCCGCAAAAAACTCGTGGCTCGTATCAAGGAACTTTCGGAAGAGGCCAAGATCTCCATCCGGAATGTCCGCCGCGATGCCAACAAAGCCATCGAAACGGCGGAAAAAGAAAAAACCATCTCGGAAGACGATCGCGATACCTCGAAGGAAGAAATTCAAGAACTTACCAAGAAGTACGAGGAAGACGTTACCGAGTTGGCCAAGTCCCGTGAAACAGATGTCATGGAGCAGTAGCGGCGAGTAGCTTCAAGGATAGCCGCCTGTTTATTGCCCTCACTCATAGAGGTCCTCGATTCATGCCCGTGCCATTCCAGAGAAAACTGTTTCTCAGTACGCTCTGCATCGCTGTGGCTTGCCTTTGGATCCAACCAGCCAGGGCTCAACTCGATCGCCCGGCCGTCGATGCTGCCGAGACGCTGAACTCCTGGAAAGACTGCGCGACCAAGCGGGCTTTGATCGCCTATGTCCAGCGGGTCTGCGATCCGAAGTCCTCGGACTTTGTCCCCCAGCCCGCGAGGATCGCCGTATTTGATAACGATGGAGCCCTTTGGCCCGAAAACCCAGTCCCATTCCAAGT
>CAILTZ010000424.1 GCA_903837255.1 uncultured Pirellula sp.
AAATCGAATCCCCAAACCCGATCGCTACGGCGGAGTCGCTGGGCTTCCAAAACGACAGAACAAACACAAGCGCCAAAGCGCACCAAGCCACCGACTCGGGGAAGAAGCTCCACGAAGCTCTTTTCCCAAAAACTTGAGCGGGAAGTGTGTTCGCAGCCAAAGGGCCCTCTGCCAAAGGGCCCTCAGCGGAAGAGCCCGAGATGTTCGACGAAGATGACATGGGATAACCAGCAACTATGGATGAATCGAAGTTAGTGAATGCGTTAACGTTACTCTACTGCGCTGGGAGACTTTTCCGGGAGACTTTCCTGGGGGACTTTACGGGCTGGATTTTTTGCTCGTAAGGCTCTCGAGCAGGGCGATCAAGGCTAGCATCGCTAGCACGATCAGCAGGACCAAACCTGCACCGATCCAATCCGTACGAGGCAAGAGCAGCGCTCCGAAGGAGCACGTCAAGGTCGCCAGATAGATCGTCCCGACGGCCTGCTTCTTGGTCATCCCCAAATCGACCAGCCGGTGCGAAAAATGCTTCTTATCGGCTTGAAATGGACTGCGGCCCTCCCGCAATCGGATCGCGATGACGCTGAGCGTATCATATATCGGGATGGCTAACAAACAAAGCGGTGCAAACACCGCATGAGGTGCATGCCCGTGCGCCCCGGAATAAGTGGATAACAATGTCGTTACCGCAATCCAATAACCGACAAAATAGCTACCTGAATCCCCCATGAAAATCGAGGCCGGAGGCCAATTGTGCTTGAGAAATCCAAGCAACCCGCCCAGCAGGGCTAAAACCATCAGAGCCACAAATACCTGCGGTTGGCCCTGCGACTCCTCGGGCGTGCTAAGAAGCATCAGGGCCAGCATCCCTGAGACAATCGCCGCAACCCCCGCGCTCAAGGCATCCATGTTGTCGAGCATGTTGAAAGAATTGATCAGCATCACAATCCATACGACGCTCAAGATCGGTGTCAGCCACGGCAGATCGATGTACGCTGTGAGTTGCAGTTTCAATCCATAGACCACCGCCGCAGCTACCCCAAACTCAACGGCAATCCGAACTCGCCAATCAAGCCCAAAACGATCGTCCATGAGACCCAGGACCGCAACCACCGAGCCCCCCACAAGCAACAACCAGATCGAACCGAGCTTGGACCACAACCCTGGCACCATCTGACCTACGCTCGATGGCAAAACGTCTGCCATGAGGCTCGGCCAAGCGTTGGCAATCGCCACCGCCAAAGTCCCGATCGCAAAGACGGATACCACCCCAAGCCAAATCCCTACTCCGCCGCCACGCGGAATCGGTACCGTGTGCACCTTGCGCTCGTTAGGCATATCGATTAACCCTAGCCTCAGGGCATTCCTTTTGACCCAACCGACGATACAAAGCGATATCAAAAATGAGACCAATACCACCCCAGCGATCAGAGTGCCAAGGATCAGTTCGCTACGGCTCATGAGTCTGCTCCGCTACCGCTAGAGTCCAAGTCGTTGTCTCGCAGAGCATTCGCCACCCCTTGAGCAAAACCCTTGCGGGCCTGTTTGAGAAAATCGAGCACATCGGGGCGTTGGTAGTCGGCATAGGTCCAAGGCATCGCGGTCCAGGCTTGATCTCGAAACGCAAGAGTCACCTCGGCGTAGATGCCATCGCTGAGATACATGCGGTGCTCTCGGTTCTTGGTCGAGGCCAAGACCAATTTCGTCATGCTCAGGTAACCCGGGTCGATGTTGATGAGCCGTCTGGCTCCCGAAACAGAAGCTTCATCGGTTGAAGCTTGCTGATCCAAGAGTCCCGCGAATGCAGCGTCCTGGGCGATAAGCTCGGCCGTCCAAGCCTGCTCCCAGCGGTTCGAAGCGTGCTTGTCCCGGGCAAGCTCCGCCGGATCGTAAGGCTCTAGAAAAAGTGCCATCTGCTTGCGTAGGTTGGGCCGGATTTGGCTCTCGTAGGAGGATAGCATCGTTTTGAGATAATAGGGTGATTCAACGAAATCGAAGGCCTGTCCCAAGACAGCGATTTTTCCCCAGTGCGATTGCAAACGATCCCAAACCAGGTCCAGAAAGCGATCCTCGGAGGAAAAAACAGCGGCGAATCGGACGCAGGGGGGTGGCTTTTTGATCAGCCCCATTGGGGAATCCTGACTGGGTTGGGCTCGGCGAGATTCAGAGGAATAGGTACAGTGTTACGCATGGAAACCGACCAAGGCTCATCTGAAACCGCGACTTCTCAAATACCCGATAGGGCGCCCAGCAGGGCACCCAAGCCGGTCAAGATCGGTTCGATGGAGGTTTATCCGCCGATTTTCCAGGCCCCGATGGCAGGCTATACCAATTATGCCTATCGTCAGATCGTCCGGGAGTTCGGTGGAACCGGACTCCAAGCCACCGAGATGGTCAACGCTCGAGGCTTTGTCTGGCTCGATGAGCACGACTGCGAACATCCCGAACGACTCTGGGGAATCCGAGAGGAACCCCGACCCCTGGCGGTCCAAATCTGGGACAACGACCCGGAGACAATGGCCAAAGTCGGACGACGGCTCGTCGAGGAATACCGCGTGAGCGTCGTGGACATCAATTTCGGCTGCCCGGTCAAACAAGTCACCGAAAAGGCCCACAGCGGATCTTACTTGCTCCGCGACCCACAGCGCATGTACGCCATTATCTCGCGGCTGGTAGAAGCCTGTGCTCCCACACCCGTAACGGCCAAGATGCGTCTGGGCTGCACTCGAGACTCGATGAACTACATCGAGGTAGCCAAGACCGTCGAGCGAGCCGGAGCCGCAGCCCTGACGGTGCACGGCAGGACCGCCGAAGATTTTTTCAAAGGCTCGGCCGATTGGGATCACATCTCGCAAATCAAACAGCACTTAATCCGTATGCCAATTATCGGCAATGGAGATCTCGAAACGGCCGAGCAAGTCCTCTTTGCCTATCAAAACTACAACGTCGATGGGGTGATGATCGCCCGTGCAAGCCTGGGCAAGCCCTGGCTCTTTGCCCAAGCGGCCGCGGCCCTCGAAGGCCGTCCGATCCCTCCAGACCCATCCATTGACGATCAACGCAAAATCATGCTCCATCACTACGATCTAGTCGTCGAACGTTTTGGGGTAGACCGCGGTACGATGCTCATGCGCAAGTTCGCTTGCTGCTATGCGCAGAGCAAGCCGGGTGCTCGGCACTTCCGAGCCCACATCTCTAAAGTCGAGAACCAAGAGCAGTTCTACGAAGTCGTCGAGCGGTTCTTTCCGAAACAATCGGACATCGATGCCCTCGCTCCTGCCTGCAATTTGAATTGATCGTTATTCCCGTCATTCCTCCACGAAAGGCAATCGTCCCATGAAGTTATTTGAAGGCAAAAAAGGATTGATTCTCGGTGTGGCCAACGATCGCTCGATCGCTTGGGCCATCGCTAAAGAGATCATGGAACAAGGGGGCATTTGCGGATTCTCTCACCTGCCCGACAAGCCCGACGACGAAAAAAAGAAGAACCACCTTCGCGTCAGCAAGTGCGTCGAGCATTACCCAGCCCAAACGGCCTTCTTGCGTCCGCTCGATGTCCAAGACGACGTGCAGGTTAAGAACTTCATGGAGGCGGCGGCCAAGGACTTTGGACAAATCGATTTTCTGCTCCACTCGATCGCCTTTGCCGACCGAGACGATCTTTCGCGCGACACGGTAGAAACCAGCCGCGCAGGGTTCAAACTCGCCATGGATGTCAGCGTCTATAGCTTGATCGCCGTGACCAACGCAGCCCGGCCGATGCTCAAACCCGATTCATCGGTCCTGACAATGACCTATTTCGGCGGTGAGAAATGCGTCCCAGGCTACAACGTCATGGGGATATGCAAAGCCGCCCTCGATGCGACCGTACGCTACCTTGCCTACGACCTTGGACCCAAAGGGATCCGCGTCAACGGCGTCAGCGCCGGACCATTAAAAACGCTTGCGGGTGTTGCCGCAGGGGTCGGCGAGATGCAGGAGTACTACGACTACGTCGCTCCGCTTGGACGCTGCGTAACGCACGAAGAAGTCGGCCGCTCGGGAGCTTATCTGCTGAGCCCCTATAGCAACGGGATCACCGGCGAAATCCTCCACGTCGACTCCGGCTACAACATCATGGGCAGCCCAGGCAGACTGCTCGAACAGTTCCGCAAATAGACGCGCCCAGCTGGAGGATTGCGTTTATCATTGATCCGAACCAGCATCGTCAAACGAAACCCAACTCCCATCGCGGATCGTTTCAGGGGGATACAGGACCAGAGGGTCGCCGAACTCCAGGCCTGAAACGATCTCGGTGGTTTGGCGGCTCGAGAGTCCAACCTGCACGGCAACTCGCCTAGCGCGGTAGCCTCCCATGGAACTCGCCTCAATCCGATAAACATACGATTTACCCTTGGATGATTCGAGCGACGCTGTCGGGACCGTCAGAACATTCGGATTGCTTTTGTTGACAAGAATATTCGCTGTCACACGAAATCCGTCTCCGAGCCCTTGGCGATTCTCCCAAGGCTCGTCTAGATCGATCAACACCAACACGCGACGCTCCTCGACTCCCAGCGCGGAGATCTTCAGAAAGGCCGACGGTTCGACGCGCCTTACCCTGCCACTTAATTGTTGCGATCCGCCCCAGCCTCGGACGAGGACCCTCGAACCTTGCACGATCGATACCGCCGCACTCGAAAGGACATCGATTTGGAGCTCCATGTCCCTTGGATCACCGATCTCTATGAGCGGCGTTCCAGCCGTGACAAATCCAGCGTCCTGGCGCAGCACCCGCA
>CAILTZ010000425.1 GCA_903837255.1 uncultured Pirellula sp.
CAACACGGTCAATCCAGTCAACACTGTCCAAAACCCAACGCGCCCGCCGCAGGCGGCTGGATCCAGCAAAGTGCTACCGCCGGCTTGCCTGAACTATATGAGCTCTTTGATGGGCAAGTGTCGATCGACCAGAAACTGAGGGCGACCGGAAAAGTCGGGGATCTTCGCGGTGCTCACGTCAATTCCCAACCGATGATACAACGTCGCAAAGACTTCTTGGTAATGGACAGGGCGATCCTGTGGAACCTCGCCAAAACGATTGGTCGAACCGATGACTTGGCCAGTTCGCATTCCACCTCCTGCTAAGAGACAACAGGAGACCTGTGGCCAGTGGTCTCGCCCCCCGTCTTTATTAATTCTTGGGGTTCGTCCGAATTCGCCCCAAGCGACCACGCTGACGTCTTGATCGAGTCCCCGCTGGTGAAGATCCTCAATCAACGCCGTGATGGCTTGGTCGAATTTCGCAAGCTGCGTCGGCAATCTTTCAAAGTTCGAGTGATGGCGATCCCAACTTCCAAAGGAAAGCGTCACGCAGCGAACCCCGGCTTCTACCAATCGCCTCGCGGTCAGGAACTGATCCATCCAATGCGGACCTGCGTCCTCACCGAACGCTGGATCACGACTCCCGCGACCATAGCGATCCCTCACGGTAGGATCCTCCTTCTCCAAATCGAGGGCTTCGACCAGCCGACTCGATGTCAACACATCAAAGGCTTTTTGGGTCATGGTATCGGCAGCTCGATAGCCTTCGTTCAGGTCGACCTGGCTGCGGAATCGATCGAGACTTTGGAGCAACCCGCGTCGATCTCGAAGACGATCCAGGCTGATTCCTTCCAGACGCATATTGGCCATGCCCTCTCCGTCGGGCTGAAACGCTGCATAAGCAGGGCCTAGAAACCCTGGGTACCCCGGATTGCTGTACGGATCATGCTTGGTCTTGATCGAAAGCCCCACAAACGGCGGTACGGCTTGGTCGACCGAACCTTGCAATTTCGCCACTGCCGACCCGAGCGATGGGTGGTTGTCCTGTCTGCCATTGGCACCCATGGGATATCCGCTCATGCACAGGTCCGAGGCGTGCTGATCCGGACAGCCGTGCAAGGAACGGATGATCGCTACCTTGTCCATGATCTTCGCGAGCCTGGGCATATGTTCGCAGATCTGTATTCCGGAAACGTTCGTCGAGATCGGTTGGAAGGTCCCCCGAATTTCTACGGGTGCATCGACCTTCAAGTCAAACATGTCCTGATGCGACGGGCCTCCCGAAAGATAGACCATGATCACCGCCTTGTGTCCGAGCGATCGCTTGGGGTTCAAAGGGGCAGTATCCTGGGCATGCAGGATTCCAGGGAGCGACAAACCACCGAGTCCGAGCCCACCGATTTTTAAGAAGTGACGCCGCTGGCGACGATCGCAATGGGTGCTTAAGCGCCCCCCGACAATATCAAGCATGGTTTTCTCCTGATCCGGCTCGGGAAATACCCTGTCTCGAGCGGATCGGCTAGCAAGGACTCTCGTTCATGTACCTTGCCATTATACCATCCGAGGGAGCTCGCTGATCAAGAGCGAAAACCAAGCGAAAAATCGACGTTCCAAAGGTAGCCGTCGCATTCATCGACAAGCCTCAGCCGCGATCCTGTTTATTTACCCCCTTTCTTTTTTAACCACAGAACACACCGAACACACGGAAACAGAATCCTCGGACGGTTATCTCTTCCTTCCGTGGTTTCAGTGTGTTCCGTGGTTCCATTCTGTAACTCTTCAAAAGGGGCGAGCTAGCCGACAAACGGAACTACAACGCGTCTTCCCGTTGCATGTGGTTCCTCCCGTGGGATAGGCTTCCAGCCTGTCAACTTCTTCATGACCTTGGTTCCAAGATCCTCATGGCCACCGTCCTTCTTCTGCTCAAGCCGGACAGGCTAGAAGCCATTTCCCACGCGCCTTCGTTCCGTTGCCACTTGATCATCCACCGAGATGATGCGACCGCTGCGACGCGCAGGCAGACAGCACAAGCGAGGGATTGATGATTGTCGAATGATGATTGTTGATTTTTCAAGGGGAGGAAGCAGAGCGTGCAGTCTATTCGGTTCATGCCTTCTCCTTCACCAATCACCAATCACCAATTTCAAAACAGCCACTTCCTCGCCTTCGTACGGGCCCAGAGGCCCATACTACGGCGAGATGGCAGAAACCCGGGGACAGTCACGGAGCTTTTCTTCAAGACCTCGCCCATCGCGAGGGACGGATTGATGATTGTCGAATGATGATTGTTGATCTTTGAAGGGGAAGAAGCAGAGCGATGGCAAGACCGAGCCCATCGCGAGCGACGGATTGATGATTGTCGAGTGATGATTGGTGATCTTTCAAGGGGAAGAAGCAGAGCGTGCAGTCTATTCGGTTCATGCCTTCTCCTTCACCAATCACCAATCACCAATTTCAAAAC
>CAILTZ010000426.1 GCA_903837255.1 uncultured Pirellula sp.
ACACCGTCAATCCAGTCAACACCGTCAACTCCGTCAAAAAAACCGCCGCCGCCAGGGGCTTGGACTCCGATCGCACGCAGATCTTCGGCTGATGTTTCATTGCACTCTGGTTTGCGATGATGTTCGTCGGTCGTATCGGATTTCGTCGTACTCGTACTCAGCGAAGCGGTACTCAGTCCGCCGCGGCGGACGGTACTCGTACTCGATGGCTGTTTGTACTGCGGCGATAACGATCGTTGATCGAGGGTAGGAGTAGGAGTAGGAGTAGGAGTAGGAGCAATGTGGTGCACCGTAGTGGTTCGACGGCTTATTAAAAATCCACTAGAATGTACCGACAAGCATCGATGTCTCGCCGGTGACGGCAAGTGAATTTTCTTAGGTAGGCAGTTATGAGCACCATCGCCAAACTTAGTGGAAATGATTTTGACCGCATGGTTTTACAAGGAGCTTTCGTTGATATCGAGCCCAAAAAGGTGGAGTTGATTTACGGGGAGATTCGCTTTATGAATCCAGCAGGTCCGGTGCATGACGGACAGATCGAGTACTTAACCAATTGGTCCTATGAAAATACCGCCCGTCCAGAAGTGTCCATTCGCGTGCAGTCGAGTATCCATTGTGGCGATCACCGTCCTGAACCAGACCTTGTATGGTCACGCAGGATGCCAGCCAAGCGCATACGTCCGACGCATGCAGATGTGCTACTGCTGATCGAGGTCTCTGACTCCAGCACGGAGCAGGATTTGGGTGAAAAGGCTAGGCTATATGCCGAACATGACATACCCGAGTATTGGGTGATCGAGGTTCAGGCCCAGCAGGTTCACGTTCACCGAACACCTACACAAGGAAAGTACCAATCGATCCAGACGGTTGACAAATCCAAGTTGATCAGCCCACTTTGCCAGCCAAGCGCAACGCTATCGCTGGCCGAACTGTTTGACCTCGATTCCTAAGTGCAGCGGATCCCATTGCACATTCCGCTATGGATCAATCAACGAACAAGCAGTTACCGATTTCGAAGTTGTTGAGCACCTGCAGAGGCTTGGTTGTTCTGGCTGCCGAGCGCTCCAGTCCTAGTCAAGCAACTTCGAATCGATCAGCCACTCTTTCAAACGCTCAGGCCATTTCGCAGCCGCGTGGGTTGCATCGGCACGGTATCCGAAACCGTGGCCGGCGTTGGAATAGATATGAAGCTCACAAGGCACCCCCTCCTCCTTGTACTGAAGATACAGCTTGGCCATCCCTAGCGAGATGTCATCGCGGTCTTTGGCACCAAGTGCGATAAACGCCGGAGGCATCCCCTTGCTGACCGTGAACCGATGCGAGCTGCCCGGATAGATGAGGACTTGGAAATCGGGTCGGCTGCTAAAACGATCTACGGGATCTGAACTATCCGACTTGCCCGGATCGGATTCCATGGCTGACAAGGCAGCCAGTTCCCCGCCGGCTGAGAACCCGAGGATGCCGACCCGATCCGGTTTGATTTTCCAATCGGCGGCATGGCTCCGCACGAGCCTCAGCGCCCGGCGGGTATCAGCCATCGCGTGCTCATCGACGGTGTACTTCGATCCTTCTTCTCGGGCCAATCGATAGCGTAGAACGAATGCAGCGATGCCGTTGTCGGCAAACCACTGCCCAAGCGAGTCCCCTTCGTGGCCCAAGCACAGCATCCGGTGCCCGCCGCCAGGAGCGATGACGATAGCCGTTCCGGTAGCGTTTTCGGGCTTCGGAAGATAGGCTGTGATCGAAGGGGCATGGACGCTGGTGACATTGCAAGCACCATTGGTGCGATCAATTTTCTCCGGTTCACTTTTTCGATCCTGCGAACCCGGTGCTCCGCTTGGCCAAAGTTCGAGCCTCGGCGGCTCATCCCCCAAGGCTCTACCCAGGCTCCCTAGGGGCCCGAGTATCACGCACCAAAGCA
Organism: uncultured Pirellula sp.; assembly: GCA_903837255.1. Classification (GTDB taxonomy): domain Bacteria; phylum Planctomycetota; class Planctomycetia; order Pirellulales; family Pirellulaceae; genus JBKCUI01. Next base: position 1,922 of record CAILTZ010000426.1, read on the forward strand.
AGCAGCAGGTCGAAAAATTCATCAGTTTTAAATAGATTTGGTTCATACTCAGTTCCTTGGTTCTCGTCCAACAGTCGATATCGTCTCATCCAATTATAGCCTAAATGGCTCCACAGGATTTCTGATGCGTTATGCGGCCAGTCCAAACCTGTCATGATGTGGAGCTATCCAGGCAGTGGGCATCGACTACAATCTCGTTTGAACCAGTCTTTTGGTCAGCATCTGCTATCCGCTTATCACCAAACTCCCTTTAATAGGAACTGAAATGGAACTCGAAAATTACCTCATCTCGATAGAGGACATCGATTGGACCGAGCTCTTCTGTGAATGGACTTGGCTCATTCCAGCCGGAACCCAAATTCAGCCTTGGATGATGAACAACTTCGGGGATCTGTTTTGGTTTGATGAGCAAGAGCGAGTCAATTTCCTGAACATTTCCGATGGAACCAACGAAGTGGTCGCGGAAACAGAAGAGGAGTTTTTCAATCTACTGGAAGACGAAGAGAACTTGATCGTATGGCTGTTGATCGATCTGGTGGACGAACTGCAAGCAGCTGGCTTCAAGCTCGAGCAAGGTCAATGCTACGGCTTCAAATTGCTCCCCACCCTCGAAGGGGAATTTGAGGCATCGAATGTGTACGTCTCAGATCTTTATGAGTACTGGGACTTCTGCGGGGATGTCGGTCAGCAAATCGATGGACTGGACGATGGGAGCGAAGTCACCATCGAGATCCCCGAACGAGAAGGAATCGAGTGAAATCATCATGGCCTTGGGTTAGGCTGGTAGCGTCCAAGAAGGTATCAACTCCAGAATGATCCAGAGCGCTAGGTTACCGAGAACAGATCGGCAAGATCCAGCTTGGCGGTCGGAGCACACTCCGGTGAAAGTAGCGTAGGAGCGATTGCGATTTGAATTTTCCTGAAGGTCTTTCCGTCGCTATTCGATAGTACATGGATACGGCAAGACGGCACATCGACGACCCAATATTCATGCACCCCGGCTTGGGCATACATATCCGCCTTCTCTTGCAAATCAGAGGCCAGACTCGTATCCGCAACTTCGATCAGCAAAAGCACATCTGCCGCCGTAGGACGATCTCGTCCGTAGCGTCGAGGTTTGAGCCAAAGGATGTCAGGCTCAGGTCGATTGTCGTCACAGTTCAATCCGCTTTGCACCCGGATGTTGGCTGTTTCTTGGGTCGTCCACGAATGAGACCAGCGATTTAGATAGTCGATGTAATCATCGTGCAAAGGGCCTGCTGGGTTCATGAATCGCAATTCTCCCCGGATCAGTTCTAATTTCTTACCACCGATGCAATCGAAAACGCCGCGGTCGACCATCGCGTCGAATTCGCGTCCAGTGAGTTTTGCGGAAATAGTGCTCATCGCAGTGGGTTCGCAATGATGGGGAATCGGAAAGTCGGTAGCAAAATAATAAACTAACGCAACCGTCCGGTTCGTCAAGGATCGCTTGAAGTCATTGCCAAAGTTCGGCTGTACTCAGGGCCAGGGATGCCTTCTTCGCGTACAAAGGGGCGGCTTCGATCGAGGCATAGGTCTCAGTAGAAATCCAACTTGAGCGTGTTTCTTTGAACTTTCCACCCACCCATTTTGCCCAAGAGCCGAAGGGGTTTATCAGGGGATTTCGTGACTATCGCCGATAGCAATTGCTCAACATTCAATTAGAGTGGTTTGGCCAGAGAAATTCTTGCGTTCTATCCTGTTGCAACCTTGAAACGGCAACCTTGAAACCACCTCGAAGATCATCATGCTTAAAAACTGGATTTTGGCAGTTTGCCTAGCTTTAGCGTTCGGTAATTCACACGCATTCTCCCAAGACTCCGACGAACCCAAGGATCAAGCACCGGGCATCAACTCGGCGTTGGTTTCGGCGTTGAAGTTTCGCGGGATTGGACCTGCCTTCATGTCTGGCCGGATTGGTGACATTGCGGTCGATCCGGTGAATCGTTCCATTTGGTATGTGGTGGCCTCTTCGGGTGGCTTGTGGAAGACGGAAAACGCCGGCGTAACTTTCAAGCCCATTTTTGATGCCCAGGGATCGTACTCGATCGGTTGCGTCACGATCTGTCCGCACGATCGCCATACCATCTGGGTTGGCACTGGCGAGAACAATTCCCAGCGAAGTGTCGGCTATGGCGATGGCCTGTACAAGTCAACAGACGGCGGTCAATCTTTCAAGCGTGTGGGGTTGGAGAACAGCGAACACATCGGCATGATCGCCGTTGATCCGCGGGATCCGAATATCGTGTTTGTTGCCGCTCAAGGCCCATTGTGGAAGGATGGTGGAGATCGGGGTTTGTTCAAGACGACCGATGGAGGTAAGACCTGGACCAATGTCCTAAATATCAGTCCGATGACTGGGATCAACGAAGTCCATATCGATCCGAGCAACCCGGATATCCTTTACGCGAGTTCCTATCAGCGACGACGGCACGAATGGGTGCTGATCGACGGCGGTCCGGAGTCGACCATTTACAAATCAACCGACGGTGGAACCACTTGGAGGAAAATTGGTCGCGGCTTGCCGGACGTCGATAAAGGAAAAATCGGATTGGATATCTCGCCGGTGAACAATGAGATTGTCTATGCGATCGTCGAGGCGACTGAGGACAAAGGTGGGTTTTTCCGAAGCGTTAATCGAGGTGAAACCTGGGAGAAAATGAGCAGCTATATCGCCAGTAGCCCTCAGTACTACCACGAGATTGTCTGCTGCCCGCATAATGCGAATCGTATCTATTCGCTTGATACGATGATGATGGTCAGCGAAGATAGCGGCAAGACGTTCGTGGCTTTGGGCGAGGAGGACAAGCACGTCGACAATCACGCCATTGTCATCGATCCGGCCGATGAGAATCACCTTATCATCGGCTGCGACGGAGGTTTGTATGAAACATGGGATCGAGGCAAAAGCTATGATTACAAGGCCAATTTGCCGATCACCCAGTTTTATAAGGTAGCCGTCTCGAACGATAAGCCCTTCTACAACATCTATGGTGGGACGCAGGACAACGCCACGCAAGGAGGCCCTTCGCGTACCAACAACGAACATGGTATTCGCAACAGCGACTGGTTCGTCACGGTCTTCGGCGATGGATTCGAACCGGCGGTCGACCCGAATGATCCTGACACCATCTATTCGCAATGGCAATATGGTGGTCTTGTGCGTTACAACCGAAAGACAGGAGAAGCCGTAGACATCAAGCCGCAAGAGTCCAAAGAGGGCCCTGCGCTGCGATGGAACTGGGACTCTCCGTTGCTTATCTCTCCTCACAATCCCAAACGTCTGTATTATGCCTCGCAGATACTGTTTCGCAGCGACGATCGCGGCGATAACTGGACGCCAATCAGTCAAGATCTAACCCGACAGATCGATCGCAATGCATTGAAGGTCATGGGCCGAGTATGGGGAGTCGATTCGGTCGCTAAGAACGCTTCAACATCGCTCTATGGCAACATCGTCGCACTCGACGAATCGACCCTAGCCCAAGGACTGATCTATGTCGGTACGGACGAAGGTTTGGTGCAGATCACCGAAGATGGTGGCGCAACATGGCGCAAGGTGGATCGCTTTGGCACATTGGATATCCCGGAGTTTGGTTATATTCATGACATCGAAGCCGATCTGTTCGATTCCAACACCGTGTATGTCGTGGTCAACAATCACAAACGCGGCGATTTTAAGCCCTATATACTCAAGTCCGCCGACCGTGGAAAGTCTTGGAATGAGATCACCGGCGATCTACCCCAGAGAGGTAGCGTGTACACACTCAAGCAAGATCATGTGAATCCAAACCTGCTCTTTTGCGGTACCGAATTTGGATGCTATTTCACCGTCGATGGTGGTGGGAAATGGATTGCCCTCAAGTCGGGATTGCCCACCATCATGGTGCGAGATCTGGAAATCCAACGACGGGAAAACGATCTTGTGCTAGCCACCTTTGGCCGGGGCTTTTTTGTTCTCGATGACTACTCTCCCCTGCGAGGGATCAAGCCGGAGTTGCTCGAGACCAACACCATGTTCCCCATCAAAAAGGGGCTTATGTTTCAGACGGTCAATCCGATGGGCGTCTCGGGCCGTGGGTTCCAAGGTGCGAATTTTTACACCGCACCCAATCCGGAGTATGGAGTCACGTTCACATTCCACTTGAAGGACGAGCTCAAAACCAAGAAATCCAAGCGAGAAAAAAAGGACCGAGAAGGAGCTAAGGCGGGTAACGATACCCCTTATCCAACCTGGGAGGAACTCAAAAACGAAGATCGAGAAATTGCACCGTCACGTTGGCTGACCATTCGCGATGTATCGGGTGCCGTGGTGCGCAGGATTCCAACATCGACGGACCGAGGGATCATGCGTGCGAATTGGGATTATCGTCATGCGGGGCCAAGCGGTGGAGCTCGGCGAAGACGTGCCGCAGGGGGCGGCCCTGTGGCGATCCCGGGCAAGTACACCGTCGAGGTTTCTCAGATGGTCGAGGGCGATGTCACTGAGCTGATCGCAAAGACAGAGTTTGAGATCGAGCCGTTGACCTTTGGTGACACGACGGAGATCAATCGGGCCGCGATTCGTGACTTTGCCAAACAAGTCTACAAACTTGCCAACGCAGTCACAGCAGCTACCGACCTAACCAACGAAGCCATCGAGCGGCTCGAAGCGATCGAAGGTTTGACCAAATCCTCGGCGGAGGCCGATCCTAGCTTGTGGAAGGAGATACGCGCCTTGCAGTTACGATTGATCGATCTGCAGCAGGTCTTTACGGGTGATCCAACTCGGACCAAGCGGAACGAGGGAGCCATGCCGGGGCTGCAGAGCCGCCTGTCGAATGCCATGATGGGGGCCATGGGCAGCACCACCGGACCGACTGGGACGCATCGCAAACAGTATGAGATCGCCGGTCAGGAATTTGACGCTGCCCTTGTGGAGCTCAACAAGCTCCTAGGAGCCGACATCCCCGGGATGCTCAATCGGTTTGACGCACTTGGTGCACCTTGGACCCCAGGTCGGGCGATCCCCAATTGGCGATGATTTATTGCAATTGATTTATTGCGTTTTCACAGCACAGCCACGGTGATTTCTTCACCGGGCTTGTGTTAAGGTAACGCAATGATCCTGTTGCTTTCGAACTTGCCGCACGGGTTCTACGAAGTTAGACTGGGGATTTGTGTGAATTCGACTCCCAACGAAGCCTATGCGAACGCTCAGCGGACTCCTAATTCTATTCTTTACCTTTGGTTTGATGGCTCCTGTGTTGCAGCGTCAAAAGACCATGGCAAACGATGAGGTGCTCGCAAGTCAACCACTTTGCTACTACCTCCCCCTGAAGAGCAACAAACCGAACAGCCACATAATAGAGTCCAACGAGTTCCAAGGTAATCTGCTTTCGGATGGAACGCCATGGACTGCCGTACCGACGCGCGGCGTTGAGTTCCTCGGTACCCCGGACGAATTCTCTGCTACGTCGGCCGTGTTTGATGGAATGAATCTCGTTGAGTTGGACGGATCAAGCGGATTGGATAGTCAAAGCCTATCGGTCGAACTCTGGTTTCGCAGCGATCAAGTTTGGGATGCGAAGTATTGGCCAGGAAGCGCGACGCTCGTCAGCAAATTTACCAGCGGCTGGGCATCAAGCGATTGGGGGATCATTGGCGGAAGCTTGAGCGACGGCGTCAACGAGGGACGTATTCTGGTTGGCGTTGGTCCCTCCGGAGGTGGGGATGTAGTTTTGGCATCACCGCTGGGTCTCAATGATGGGCGGTACCATCATCTGGTTTGGACTCGCAGCCAAGCGGGTGAAAACGTCTTGTACATCGATGGTAAATCTGTCGACCGTGCCAGGGACAAGGCTGGTTCCATCACCAATCGCCGCCCGATCCAAATCGGTGGCGAGAGTTGGGAGAAAGATGGTCGATACTTCAGAGGTGCTTTGACTGCCTTTGCGATCTATTCGCATGTGCTCACCGAGGAGAGAGTCCAATTGCACTACGATGCGGTGAAAGTCGCGCCGCGACTTGCCCCGAGCACCAAGCGTGCAGTCGATTTCGCTACGGATATTAAGCCCCTGTTTAAGACCTACTGCTATGACTGCCATGGCCCGGGGCTAGACCAAAGTGGGTTTTCGTTGGGAACAAGGGCACAGGTGATCGAGGGTGGAGAGAGTGGGCCGGGGATCCTTGTAGGCAAAAGTCTATCGAGTCTATTGGTGCATCGAATTTCCGGCCTCGAAGCCGACGAGTCCATGCCTCCGGATCGCGATGGTATGACACCAGAGGAAATCGGATTGATCCGAGCTTGGATCGATCAAGGTGCCGTGTGGCCTGCGAGTGAGGAAACAGCGGATCCTCGGACCGAGAGTTACAGAGCCCATTGGGCGTTCCAACCATTACGGCAACCTCCGCTACCGACGCCCCAGGAATCCTCTCACGCAAACTGGGCAAAAACACCTGTCGATCGGTTTATTGTCCAGGGATTGGAAAAAGGAAATCTCGAGCCTGCGTCCGTTGCTTCTCGATACGAACTGCTGAGGCGTGTTTACTTTGATATCACAGGACTCCCGCCATCACCTGATCAGATTCGATCATTCCTGTCGGACCCCCGAGCCGATGCGTACGCCATACTCGTTGAAGAGTTGTTAGCGTCGAACGCTTACGCGGAGCGTTGGGCTAGGCACTGGCTCGATGTCGTGCGTTATGCCGATTCAGGTGGATTCGAGACCGACATTGTCTACGAACAAGCATGGCATTATCGAGACTATGTCATTCGCAGCATCGCCTCGAACAAACCGATCGATCGGTTTCTCATGGAGCAAGTTGCCGGCGATGAGCTTTGGCCGCAGGACAAAGAAGCGATGTCGCAGGCAATTGCAGTATGGACGCTGGGTCCATGGCCCAATGCGCTCGATCAATACCCAGAGATGCTCGAATATGTACGGCGGGTCGACCAAGTCACCACATTTGGTGAGGCGATGTTAGGGTTGACCGTCGGATGTGCGAATTGTCACAATCACAAGTACGACCCGATCAGCCAGCGTGATTATTTCGGACTTGAGGCCA
>CAILTZ010000427.1 GCA_903837255.1 uncultured Pirellula sp.
TGCCTCCGATCTATTACCATGCCGATGGCTCGATCAGCGAACCGGGAGACCAGATCGCCGGACCGCCACTAGGAATCATGTCCGACATCGAATTCGAGTCGATGGAGATCACACTCGAGCCTGGCGAATGCTTGACCATGTACACCGATGGGATCTTTGAAGCCCCCAACAAAGCCGGCGAGCAGTTCTCGATCAACAAAGTTCGTAAGATCATCGAGAACGCCAAAGGTAAGGTCACGCCGGTGGGCGAAGAGATGATCCAGTCGGTCAAAGAGCATATCGTCGGATGCGAACAAGAAGATGATATGTGCTTGGTGATCGTCGGACGCGACCACTGATCAGTCGGATCACTGTCCTAGAACGTAGGCGAAGATCAGTGGTGCGACGATCGTCGCGTCGCTGTGGATCATGAACTTGGGACACTCCGGATCGAGCTTGTTCCAGGTGATCTTTTCGTTGGGCACCGCACCGCTGTATCCGCCGTAACTGGTCTCTGCATCGCTTATTTGGGCAAAATAAGCCCACCGGCGAATGTTTTCTTCGCGTAAGTCTTGGATCCACATCGGGACTGCACAGATGGCAAAGTCTCCTGCGATGCCTCCGCCGATTTGGAAGAATCCGATCGGACGAACGCTCGCCAATTGCTTGTACCAACGCGCTAGATGCTCCATCTGTTGCGTACCGCTTTTGAGCGCAGAATGGCTCTTGAGCGTTCCGTCCATGACGCGCGCAGCGAACATATTCCCGAGGGTGCTGTCCTCAATCCCCGGCGAGTAGATCGGGATCTTAGCCTCCATTGCAGCGATCATCCACGAATGCTCGCGGGGGATTTGATAGTGCTTTTGCAGGTCTTTTTCCTCTAGGATTCGAAACATGTATTCATAAGGAAAGTACTGCTGTCCGCTGTCGGCGGCCTCTTTCCAATATTTGACGAGCCGATCTTGCATGTGCATCATGACCGTCTCGGGGATACAGGTATCGGTCACGCGGTTGTAACCGCTATCGCGCAGATCGACTTCGTCCTGGGTGCTCAGAGCTCGCCAATTCTCGATGACCCGATATTCATTGTGGGCAAAGAGATTGAACAGATCCTCTTCGAGATTTGCAGCCGTGCATGAAATCGCATGCACTTTCCCTTTGCGAATCATCTCCGCCAGGGAGATCCCAAGCTCGGCGGTGCTCATGGCCCCGGCCAGCGATACCAACATCGCCCCGTGATCGTTCTCGATAAAGCTTTTGTAAGCTTTAGCGGCGGACAGTGTCTCCCGCGCGTTGTAATGCCGGAAGTGCTTATCCATGAACGCAGTGATGCTCATCGCCAAACCTCGATTCAAGTGTCGCTTAGGATTTTTCCTGACTACGTTTAGATGGCCAGCAACAAGCGGCTGGGAGCTTCCAAATAAGCGATGATGTCGTTGAGGAACCGTGCAGCGGTTGCACCGTCAACCAACCGGTGATCGTATGCCAAACTCAGAGGCATCATCAACCGTGGCTTGATCGTATCATCAGACATCACCATCGGCATCTTTCGCGAGCGACCTACAAGCAGAATAGCCACTTCAGGGACATTGACGATCGGTGTCGAGTAAGTTCCACCGATGGCTCCAAGGTTGCTGATGGTGAATGTTCCGCCGCGCAAATCACTTACAGCAAAGTCGTTATTTCGAACTCGGTTGGAGAGCTCAGCGAGCGAATAAGCGATATCGGGGATCGACATTCGATCGGCATTTTTCAGGGTAGGAACGACCAATCCTCGTTCGGTGTCGATTGCGATCCCGAGGTTGACATAGTCCTTGTAGATGATCTGCTCGTTCTCGGTATCGATCATCGCGTTCAGGGCACCGTGATGTTTCAGTGCCGTGGCTACCGCTTTGATCAAAAACGGCATTGTCGTGAGCTTAATCCCACGCGATGCATAGTCGTCCTTGCTCGATTGCCGGAATGCTTCCAGATCGGTGACATCTGCATCGTCGAAGTTGACTACGCGTGGAACAGTTGACCAAGATTTATCCATCTGATTGGCGATCGTCTTACGGATCTTGGTCATTCGGTCGACGCGGATCGGACCATAATCGTCCGTCGCGGGTGTGCCTGGTTTCTCGACCCCTTTGGACGACGCTGCTTTTGCAGGGGACTCGGCAATGGCAGAAGCCGGAGCGCTGCTCGATGCGGGGCTGGCTGCCGGTTGCTTGGCTGTAGCAGCTTGGCCCTGATGTCTTACGATGGCCAAGACATCCTCGCGTGTGATTCGACCATGCTCTCCGGATCCGCTTATTCCGCTCAGATCGACTCCGACCTCGCGTGCAAAGCGGCGGATGGCTGGTCCGGCTGGAATGATCTCATCGGAGATTTCCGCAACGGAGCTTGCCACGGCTTGGGTAACAGCAGGTGCGACCACAGGCTTTGGGGGAGCGACGGGTTTGGGGGCCAGCGGAGCAGGTGTCGTAGCAACAGGAGCCGATGCGACGGGAGCCGTAGCTACGGGCACCGGAGTCGCTGGAGCGGGAGCTACCGGAGCGGGTGCTACTGGAGCGGGCTTGGAAGCCGTTGGTGAGGGACTTGCAGTCGCCCCCGAGGCTTCGATCGTCCCGATCAACTGCCCGACCTTGAGCGTATCCCCTTCTGCGATCGAGATACTCAGGATTTTACCAGCAAACGGACTTGGAACAGCTACGGTGGCCTTGTCGGTTTCGAGTTCCAGCAAGGATTGCTCGAACTTGACCACATCACCGACCTTGACATAGATCTCCAACACATCGCCGGATTCGACACCTTCGCCCAAGCTTGGCAATTTAATTTCTGTAGCCATGGATGGTAACGCGTTCTACTTTCTTAGGGTTTTAATCGAGCAGGAGGGTTGTTTAGCAAACCAGTTACTTAGGACAGGAAAAAACGATCAAGCAAACAGTGGGTTTTGTTTTTCGGGATCGTAGCCCAAATCGCCGATGGCTTGCGCGACGTCTTTGCCGGAGATCACGCCTGACTTGCTCAGGCGGTACAAGGCCGCGATGACCACCGAGGGTGCATCGACCTCAAAGTGTCGACGCAGGGCCGCGCGGGTTTCGCTTCGGCCCATGCCATCGCAGCCCAGGACGTAGTAGTCTTGGCTCAGATAAGGCATCAATTGTTCGCCGACGGCTCTGACGTTGTCGCTGGCCGAAATGATTGGGCCTGTGACGCCTTCGAGCGCGTTTTGGATGTAGCTCTTCTTGGGGGGTTGATCTGGATGGAGCATATTCCAACGTTCGACTCCTTGGGCATCTCGACGCAGTTGGGTGTAACTGGTCACGCTCCAAACATCGCTTGAGACGTTGTACTTGTCGGCAAGAATTTTCGCAGCTTCGATGACGTGCCGCAAAATCGCGCCTGAGCCGAATAGTTGCACCCGAGCCTTGGAGCCCGAAGCCTCGACCGAGGTGAACTTGTAAATCCCCTTGATGATGCCTTCCTCAACCCCTTCGGGCATCGCGGGCATCTCGTAGTCTTCGTTATGGACGGTGATGTAATAAATCGCCGTTTCTTGCTCCTGATATAGTCTGCGCATGCCATCGAGCACGATGACGACCGTTTCGTAGGCCCAAGCAGGATCGTAGGCTCGCACGGTGGGAAATGCCATCGCATTGAGGTGGCTGTGGCCGTCTTGATGCTGCAAACCTTCGCCGTTGAGTGTCGTTCGCCCGGCGGTGCCGCCGATGAGGAACCCCTTGGCCCGCATGTCTGCGGCCGCCCAAATTGAGTCCCCGACGCGTTGGAAGCCGAACATCGAGTAGTAGATGTAAAACGGAATCATGTTGATTCCGTGGGCCGAGTAAGCCGTCCCTGCGGCAACGAAACTCGACATCGAACCACACTCGGTGATCCCCTCTTCGAGGATCTGTCCGTCTTTTGCCTCTTTGTAGTAAGCGATCGAACCGGAGTCGATCGGTTCGTACAACTGACCGGCATGGGCGTAAATCCCGATCTCCTTGAACATCCCCTCCATTCCAAAGGTCCGGGACTCGTCGGGAACAATTGGAACGATGTGCGATCCAATCTTGGGATCTTTGACCAAGCGGCCGAGGAGTCTTACGAAGCCTTGGGTCGTCGAGATCGATTTGCCATCCAACTGAATCCCCATGAACTTGCGGTAATCCTCAAGCGACGGGGTCTCGGTATGCGGATGCGAGGTTGGTCGACTGGGCAATGAGCCACCCAATGCCGCCCGCTTGTCCTTGAGATACTTGATCTCCATGCTCGACTCAGGCGGCTTGTAAAAAGGTGCATTGGAGACCTGGTCGTCGGAGATCGGAATACCGAATCGCGAGCGGAACTCAAGCAATTCCTTCTCATTCATCTCCTTTTGGTTGTGAGCGATGTTGCGTCCTTCGCCGGCCTCGCCCAACCCATAGCCCTTGATGGTCTTGGCCAAAATCACGGTCGGTTGCCCCTTGTGCTCAACGGCTGCTTTGTAGGCCGCAAAGACCTTCTCAGGATCATGCCCGCCACGGTTGAGTTTCTCGAGCTTCTCGTCCGAGTAATTCTCAACCAACTTGAGCAACTCAGGGTACTTGCCAAAGAAATGCTCGCGGATGTAAGAACCTGTCATACCTACATATTTCTGGTATTGACCGTCGACAACTTCGGTCATTCGCTGGGCGAGCAATCCGGACTCGTCGCGCTCGAGCAGAGCATCCCAGTCGCTGCCCCATATCACCTTGATCACGTTCCATCCAGCACCTCGGAAGACTGCTTCGAGCTCTTGGATGATTTTTCCGTTTCCGCGAACAGGACCATCGAGCCGTTGAAGGTTGCAGTTGACCACGAAGATCAAATTGTCGAGTTTCTCTCGGGAAGCCAGAGTGATTGCTCCGAGAGTCTCGGGCTCATCGCACTCGCCATCACCAAGAAATGCCCAAACCTTGCGGCCTCGCGTGTCCTTCAGACTGCGGTCGTTCAAATACTCATTGAAGCGAGCTTGGTAGATCGCCATGATTGGTCCGAGCCCCATGGAAACCGTGGGATACTCCCAAAAATTCGGCATCAGCCACGGGTGCGGGTAGCTCGACAACCCACCCTCGGGCTGCAGTTCTCTGCGAAAGTTCTCAAGCTTGTCGATCGGCAAGCGGCCTTCGACGAACGCCCGCGAGTACATCCCCGGCGAAGCGTGACCTTGGAAGTACACCAAATCCCCCTGGTATCCAGACTCGCCCCGCCCCCTGAAAAAATGATTGAAAGCAACTTCGTAGAGGGTGGCACTGCTTGCAAACGTGCTGATGTGCCCCCCCTGACCCTTGTTCTTTTTGTTGGCCCGGACGACCATCGCCATCGCATTCCA
>CAILTZ010000428.1 GCA_903837255.1 uncultured Pirellula sp.
CATGCCGGGCCTTACGCGTCCTCGGCCATGTCCCGGGCATGGTACGAACTGCGTACAAACGGTCCCGATGCTACCTTGCGAAATCCCATCGATCTGGCAATCAATCGCAACTCCTCAAACTCCTCAGGGGGTACATAACGTACCACCGGTAAATATCGCGGACCTGGTTGTAAGTATTGTCCCAAGGTTAAAAAGTCGCACTCGTAACGACGCAAATCCGCTAAGCACTCTAACAACTCCTCGCGCGTCTCGCCCAACCCAAGCATCAACCCACTCTTGGTCTTGATCGACGCATTCCGCTCCTTGACATGCCTCAGCAACTCCAGCGTCCAACGGTACTCGCTCTTGGGACCCCGCACCCTACGGTATAACCTTGGCACCGTCTCCATGTTGTGATTGAACACCTCGGGAGCTGCATCAATCACCCGATCAAGTCCGTGCCGATGACGGATAAAGTCAGGCGTGAGTACCTCGACGGCCGCCCCGGTTCGCTCACGCACGGCAATCACACATCGATAAAAATGCTCTCCCCCACCATCGGGCAAGTCGTCCCGGGTGACCGAGGTGATCACGACATGCTTGAGCCCCAGCCGGGCCGAGGCCTCGGCGACTCGCTCGGGTTCGTCGTCCTGCAAATTCTCAGGCCTCCCTCGAGATACGGCGCAAAATCCACACGGTCGAGTACAGACGTTCCCAAGAATCATGAACGTGGCGGTCTTCTGCGAATAACACTCCATGCGATTCGGACACTTGGCGTTCTCGCACACCGTCTCAAGCTTGAGCTCGCGCAGCAACCCATGGGTGAACTGATTCGCATTCCCCTTGGGAACCTCCCGACGTAGCCAACTCGGTAGACGACGGCTCGGCTCGAAGATCTTCTCCGTATTCTTCTCCGGGTTTGGTATGGTCCCACCCATCGATCCGCAACCCCCCATCCGCGCCGAAGCGGCGTCGCTCGCCAGGGTCTGCGGCAAGGTCTGTGGCAAGGTGTCCGAACCGAGGATCGGAAGACTCGACTTCGTGTCGTTCATGGGCTGGAATTGTTGGAGTCAGGGGTTAATAAAAACTCAGATTCTCTAGCACTGTAGCCGCAAAGGACCGGATTGCCACCCCTTTTTTTGCCCTCATGGCCCGGTCCACTCTGACGCAAACTCCCCTCCGCCAGTTCAAAATCGCATGGAAAAAGAAGTTGCTTGCGTCTTGGAAATTCGTCGGTTAGATCTCGCAAATTCCCTCCTCTTTGACTTACTATATGTAACACAACACCCGCACCTCACGCGATTGACAAGGACCTGATCCGATGATCCCTCCGAAATTGCCCTCCAGGCTTAAAGTTTTTGCTGCCCGAGCTGCTACCGGGTCGCTCGCCGCGCTGGTTTTGCCCCTGACACTTTTGGCCGCTGGTTTTGCCGGGATGGGTCTGTGCAAACCAAGCTTGGCCGAGTGCAACTGCCCGTTCTGCTCGGCTGCCTCGCAAACCCTGCGCCAAGAGAGCTTGTCCATGGACGCCGTGGCAATCGCTAGCCTGGTGAGCGACGGCAGGCTCGATATCGATGGCAATGCAACGTTTCTCGTCGAACGAGTCCTGCGAGGAGATTCCCTGCTGGCCAAAGGGCAGAAGGTCGAAGCCAACTACTTTGGCCCCGCCAAAACCGAAAAGAAGTTCTTGCTCCTGGGGGTCGATCCTCGGAATCTCGTCTGGTCCTCCCCGTTGCCACTCTCGGCCGATGCGGAGAAGTACATGGAGGCGATCCAGAAACTGCCCGAGGATCCAATCGCACGCCTGGAGTTTTACCAAAAACATTTCGAACACCCAGACTCCCTGCTGGCTCGCGATAGCTACGACGAGTTCGCCTTGGCCCCCTACGAGGATGTCAAGAAACTCAAGAGCAAGATGG
>CAILTZ010000429.1 GCA_903837255.1 uncultured Pirellula sp.
AGCCCGATGGATTCCAAAGTCGTCCTGTACCTTGGCCGCTACCATCATTTCTTGGATGGCTGAGACTCGTTGGTCGGAAGCCGACGTCAGTTTGAGCTCAGGTTCGCGGTTGGGGATCACTTTGACGATGAATTCCTCAGCCGTTTTCTCCGTTCGTCCCTGTGCATCGGTCATTCGCAATCGATAGCGTTTCGAGGATTCCGGATGGTTTGCGATCCGATACTCGGTGGGATCTTCTGGATTTGCCTCAAGCAACGACGTTTCACCGTCTTCATCGATCCACTCGGCCGATACCACCGGCTTGTTGATTCTCAAGCTCCAGGCGACCGTTGCTCCGTCTACGATCGAAACCCGACGTGTGTTTGCGATCGTTTTTTCGTCCTGTTGGGCGTACGCTGGCGAACGGATCAGAGCATCGCTCTGCACAACACTCGGATGTTCATAGATCTGGACCGTAAAAGGCTCGCTCGTTTTGCTTGAGCCCTCGATACGGTATCTCAAGGGCTGATTGACTCGACGTAGCGATGCGCTAGCGATGGGGTCTCGCATGCTGCGTTGCAAGCTAATCGATTGGGTTTCTCCATCCGGGCTTTCGGCAACGAGTTTCATCTCCTCGGTGAACTGCTCTGGAAAACGCACGCTAACGAGCAGGTCGGTTCCTTTTTCGATCTGCGTATTTCCGGGTTCAATCACCCAGTCAGTCAACTTTTCAAGAGCGGGGTTTGCCGCCAGAGGTTTTTGGTCACCTGTGGTTCTTAGTATCAATGGCAAGATCAAGGCACAGAGCAAGAACATCCATTGCAATCCCCAAAGCATGCTCAATCGCCTTCGAGGAACAATTTCCTCCCATGGATGCTTCTTGGAATGCGAAAGCGTCTCTTCGATCAATTTCTGACGAAGGAATCCTGATTCACTTGGTTTGGGGGCCTCGATTGCCGTTAGCAGTTTTTGGTCGATATCGGGAAACCGCTTCTCGATCCGCTCAGCGATCGAACGCAAATCTCGATAGCCAAATCGACTCCAAAGGTACAAAAGGCCTGAGCCGACCAGAAAGATCGAAAGCAGAACGACTTTCGATAAAGACGGGCTATTGCCAATGTTCGTTTGCTTGGAGATTTGGAAGATCGTCGCGAGCATGATCAACCACAACCCGATAAGCAGGCATGCGAACACCTGACTTCGGAGTCGCTTTGCAAGTTGTTCTAGTTTGTATCGAATCGTTCGATCCATGATGATTACCTCACTAATTCGCGGCTTGTGCTGCATCGCTACGAGAACGTAGTGCGGCGACAACCGATTCGAGTCCTGCGAATAATAGTACCGCCAATAATATCCACCACCAACCTCCCTGGTTGGCCTCCAACTGTTCGGCCAACTGATGGTTCTGTAACGTTCGCTCGCGATCGAGATCTATTGCATTGCGATTGTCGATAGGGATCCCAAACCTTGCAAATTCCTCAAGTTCGATCGGGTCTGTAAGGCTTTCGCCTTTTGGGATATTTACAGCGACAAAGGATTCCTGGGTCCTTGGCGTTGTTGAAACCGAAGGCTCGGGGGTGGTCTCGCCGGTTAAAACAGCTCGATACAGACCTGGTGCTTCGAGTCGTCCTGTTGCCGTAGTCGCGCCTGCGAGGAGCTCCTGCCCTGTGCTTGATTTCCATCGGAGATTAGCGATCGATTCAGGGATGGGATCCCCGCAGCGGTAATCCAGCACAGGCTTGGGCGGATTGGCTTGTTCGAACATCGTCGCCATCATCGGCACGAATTTGCTTGAGAGGGCCAGCTGGCTCTCCGAGGGTTGCCAACCGCTGGCCAGGACGGAAACCATCCCTTTGCCGAGCGGCCTTTGCATTATCGCTGGATATCCGTCATCGAACTTTGCCAACACTCGCCAGTGATTGTTCTCAAGCCCTTCGATGCGACGGTGTTTCCAAAAACGTATCTTGGTAAAGTCGTTGTATTTAGGGTCCGCAAAGGGTGCAAACACAGGATGCAGCATATCGATCTGCTGAAGCATATGGAATCGTTTCGTGTCGGCTTCGGAGATCTTCAGCGATTCGTCAGGGAACCACTCCCCTATGACCTTTTCAAAGACCGAGTAATCGTGCGATTCTACCACCGCTGTGTCACTGCTCGCTGTGGCATTGTTAGCTGTGTCATTGACAACTCCTTGAGGACCCAAGCCCTGAGCTGGTTTATCCAGCACCCATAACAGATGCAACCCTTTCTCGATCGCTGGCCGGAGACCCTCTGCCCACTGCCGCTCCAATTGGCCTGATGCGACCACCCAGCGCCGATCCCCTTGTGGATCTTCTTCGAAGGCATCCGACGGATCTTTGACTTGCCAATCGACCTCGAGTCCGGATTGCGTAAACAGGACCAATGTAACGAAATACCAGAGCGACTCGCTGGAGGGTCGTTGGTTGGAATCGATGCACAAGGCTTGTGCGAACTGTTTCTCGCCCCGGTACAAGTACTGCCTGTTGTCAAACGGTTGTTGATCCCCTTCGAGCTCAATCATCAGCGGCACGGATGGATCAGCGATCCTCCGCGTTGCGCTAGAGTTCTCAGTGGCTGTGCTGGCTTTCCCCTGGGGCCGAGCCATCCTCACGATTTGCTGCTGGCCAGCGGGTACAAAAACATCGATCGATTCGTTAGAAACAGGCTGACCCTCGGAGTTGAGCCAACGCAAGCTGAATTTGTCGAAACGTGATTTGCTTGAATTTCGAACCAGCACCCGCTCGTAGTCTGTTTCAACCTCTTGTTCGCCCTCAGTGGCTCGAGGCAAAATCGATATCGACGCGTTTCCGGACGACTTGGGATTGCACACCAATGGGATGACGGGAATGTTCGCTGG
>CAILTZ010000430.1 GCA_903837255.1 uncultured Pirellula sp.
GGCTTTTGCGGCGCTATCGCGGGCGACGCGGGCGTTTTCGACATTCCAGTAGGATTGGTAGAGATCCCAGTAGGCGAACTCGACGTCGCGGACGAGGTTTCGAACGCGTTCTTCGAAGTCCACCAGCGAGAGGTCTTCGTTGATCCTAGCCAAGACGACGGGGATTCGGTTCACCGAAGTACCGCGACCGCGAAGGAGTGGATGCTGGACTTGGAATTCCAGAACTTGCGTATAATCGCTAGGCACGGCGCGGCCCGGACCAGAGGTTTGGATATTGTTGTAGCTGTAGATCGATTGCGATCGGGCCGAGACGATCCCTCCGGTGGCCATGCGTTTGGACAAGGCCATTTGTCCGGTGCTATCGCGACCTTTGAAGAGTGTGGGGTTGAATGGATTGTTGCTCCCGACGTTGCGAGCGCGGTCGGTGTTGTTGTAGGAGAAGAAGGCGGAGAACTGAGCATCGAATTCACTGAGTGCATCTTCGACACCACCGACTTGGTTGGCCCGTGCTGCCCCACGAGGCAGGATGCGGTTTCCGTTTTGATCGACAGCGATTTGCTGTGGGCTGGTCGTTGTGGCGGTGATGGCAGGGTCGTAGACCGAGCTTTGCTGTTGACTCGGGGTCGATAGGATATTGGCTGCGATATCGATGTTTTGGCGCTGGGTGCCTGGGATCGTGCGGATGAGCTTGCTGTTGACCAACGCGTAGGAGACGCACTCTTCGAGAGTCAGATCGAGGAATTCGTATTTTTGGTTGTCGAGCGTCAGGGGTTCCAGGGCGTGGGTGGCTTCGGGAGCAGGGTCGATTTCCAGATCGGGAATTTCGATTTGCTGTGCGTGCTGAAGATACTCCGCGAAATTTGCACGGTCGCGGAGGTAGAACGGCTGGGTGGGCTGGCAGCCGGTTAGCATAACGCTACCGATTTGCAAACCGATTAACCACTTGTGAAAGGTGCGTTTCATAAGCCGGGGGTTCCCATCCAACGTGTTTCAGCCTATTGCCGAATTGCGGCGATCGCACGTCGAAAATTCGGCGTGTTGATTTCTATGGTGTTAGGCCCCCCTAACAAGCGACCTGGGAGCTTTGCGACCCGAAGGCCGCAACGACTCCGGCGGTTGCTTAGAAGAATCATCGGCACTGGCGGTGGTAAACTTTGACGATTACGGAAGAAATTCCGGGATGGTGAGTGCTAGCATTAGTCGCAGTGGAAAGAAAAAACCCTGCCTAGGTTGGCCTAGGCAGGGTTTTTTGGATCATGGTGTGCGTCGCGTGGGGCGACTATTTGCTAGCTAGTCTAGGAAACCGACGAGTTCTTGGGAGCGGCTTGGCTGTTGAAGCTTTCGCACAGCTTTGGCTTCGATTTGACGGATACGTTCGCGGGTCACTTTGAAGATGTGGCCAACTTCTTCGAGTGTGTAGCTGTATCCATCACCGAGTCCGTAGCGGAGCTTGATGATTTCGCGTTCTCGGTAGCTGAGTGTTTTGAGCACCGAGTTGATGCGAGTTCTAAGCATTTCTTGGGCGGCTCCGATGGCAGGGCTTTCGGCCGCGCCGTCGGGAAGCAGATCCCCGAACTGACTGTCTTCACTGTTTCCGACTGGACGATCGAGCGATATGGGGTATCGGCTCATTGCTAGCACTCGACGGGCTTCCTCGACGGTGGTCTCAGCCCTTCGTGCGGTTTCTTCGAGGGTCGGTTCGCGGCCGAGTTCTTGGAGCAACTGTCGGGAGACATTTCGGACCCTGGACATGGTTTCAACCATATGGACAGGGATACGAATTGTCCGGCTTTGGTCCGCGACAGCCCTTGTGATGGCTTGGCGGATCCACCAAGTTGCGTAGGTACAGAACTTGAAACCGCGTCGGTACTCGAACTTATCGACCGCCCGCATCAATCCCGCGTTGCCTTCTTGGATCAGATCCAGGAAGCTCAGGCCGCGGTTGCGATACTTTTTGGCGATGGATACGACCAACCGCAGGTTGCCCTCGCTGAGTTGCTTTTTCGCTTGTTGGTACTCGGTGAAGACCCGTTTGACCATCATGACGCGGTTGCGTAATGAGGAGGGGGTTTCTTGGGTAGCGACAAGGATTTGGCGATATTCTCGGCGGAGCTGGGCGAGTTGCGAGGGGGCGACTTGGTGGGACTTGAGGGTCGCCAAGTCGTGCCTGATTTCGTCGACGCGTGCGGACAATCTTTCGAGAACACCGATCATGGCTTCGATGCGTTGGGTGCGCAGACCGAGTTCCTCGATGAGCCGGACCGCTTTACGTCGGCGGCGTGCGAGGTTGACCCAGGCTTCGGTTCGCTTCTTGGCGGACAAGGAGCGGCTCAGAGCATCACGGTAATCTCGACGATTGCGTTTGAGCAATACGTCCAGTGTTTTTAGATTGCTAGGTAGTCGACCCAGAATCTGGTCCTTTTCAAGTCGATCGGTCACAGAAACCTGGACCGTGCGATCGAAGGGTAGTTCCCCGGTATGGACTCGGCGTAGGATCTTGAAGGCGTATTGGATCACATAGTCGCATTCGAGGAGTTTGGTGCGAAATCGTCGTCGGGTGACTTCGATTTTCTTGGCCAAACGAATCTCTTCTTGGCGAGTGAGCAATGGGATTTCTCCCATCTGAGTCAAATACATCCTGACAGGATCATCCGACCAGGTTTCAACGTCGTCCATGCCCGATAGCAAATCATCTTCGCTATCGAGTTGGACTTGGTCCTCGGGGACCACGACATCGACCACCGCGTCGGTCAAATCATCGCCTTCTTCTTCAAGCGATAGTTTGTGCAATCCGTCCAAGTCATCAGCGCTGCGAGGCAAATCATCATCGAAATCCAACAGGCCGTCGAACAAGGTCATAATTCCTCAAACCACAAAATGAATGCAGGGTAAGGGAGCGGTTCGTTTCAGGAACGGTGCCACTAACTTATCCGCGATGATCGAACAGACCGGGTTTTTTCAAAACCGATCGATCTTTGCAAAGGCAAACCAAGTGTAGCACCGAAGTGACGACGAACGGATCTCCCGATTAAAATGGTAAATTTTTACGAATGGAAGGAGTGGACCGAGCCAACCTTGGCGACCATTGGGTAGTCTTTCACGACACATCGGTGGCAGACTCGACGAAAATCCTCATAGTAGTTCGATTTTTTCAAACTACTTGGAATTTCCGAAGGAAAGTCACTCGATGCGGGCTAAGCGACACGAAATCGCCTGCCTTCGTGCGGAACACGACCTAAAAAAACCGTCCTGGATGCCCGGAGCTTCCTTTGGGATCGCACGATATGCCCCAACCGCGATCTACCTCGTCATTCCTTGGTCGTGTTCTGAAGTTGGAAGTCAGCCTGACGGTAATGCAACCTGAGAGCTACCTGAAGGTAATTCTAATTTGGCTGTGACTTTGTTTGACTCGAACGACGCGGTGGATTCGGATGGCGTATTTTGGGGGCAAAACGGCAATCAACACAGGATTCCGGTCAACGTATCGCCCGCAGAAAGTCGAGGTCCTGAAAAATCAAGACCTTGATTGACGTTGGGTGGGGTTGACTTTGTCACCATAATTTTAACCACTCAAGGTGCTCGGTCTAGTAGACTAGAGGGACATTCTTGGCGAAAGCCTCTCGCAGGACCGATACAATTGGTGTTTTCCTCAGGGTCCTTGGGGAATTTTCGGGGACTTTTCAAAAGCGCCTCAAGATGCCTGAAAAAAATCCTTGCGAGGTTTGACATTTCCTACTGGGGCTTGGACCATGTTGTGCTGAACCCTCCGTTGTGCTGAACCCTCCAAGGGGGAATCTTCGTACAGTGCGATAACGCGACGCACGTTTGGGTCGGGTTTCGCCATTTTCAGTTTTTGCTCCTTTAGGATCCGAGCCGCTTTAAACCACAATGCCGCAATATGCTCTTGGATGTCAGTGCAGTGCAACGATTCCTGTGGGGATAGCCCAAGCGGGTGGATCGGTGCGTTGCCCACAATGTTCAACCTTGATCGAAGTCCCTGGGACCAAGGTATTGCGGACGTTACCGGTTCTGGAGGAATCGCACGCAGAGGTTGCCCGTGGACGGTCCGGTGATACGCTTTCTCAGCGATTTTTGCCTGCTTTGCTTTTGGCCATCGCTGCGATCAGTTTGACGACCGCCGGGGTGTTGGGTTGGGCCCGTTGGAATTCGCCGATCGAGTTTGGGCACACCCAGGAGGAGTTCATTGCGGCGTTTCGCGACGATGCGATGCAGGATCCTCCGGCCCGGGTGTGGGATCACTGGCAGTACTTGGTCGAAACCGGCTTGCCTACCCATCAACCCCCTGACTACTTTGTGATCAACGAGTATTTCGAGAGGCGTAAGCCTTGGTTGATCGGCTCATCGATTCTCGGAGCTTTGAGTTTAGGGATGTTTTTATTGATGACTTTGGGGCAGGCTAAGTCGAAGAGTTCCAGATGATCAATCCACAGGATGGAGTGGGGGACTGCAAGCCGGCTTATCGCAAGTGGTTGCTTGGTCTGGTGTTGGTTCATTGCATGGGCGTTCTGGCCGAGCCTCTGTTTTTCTTTTCCCGGAGTGACTTTCAAGCCGGCCCGGAGTTTTTCGGGCTTCGACGCTCCATGGCTCCTTATGTCGATTGGATGTATTTGGATCACGGCTATTTCTTTTTTGCACCGAACCCTGGTCCAAGTCACTTGGTGGCGATTCAGAGGAAGGTTCCTGAGCCACCCCGAGCTTCATCGCTCCGAGGTGATGCTTTGGTCTTCCCGAATCGCAACGAGCACTGGCCGAGGCTCCTGTACCATCGTTACTTCATGCTCTCGGAATTCTACAACAACTCCTTTGCTCCGACGGCCCTGAGCCAGCAGGACAAGTCCGATCGGATGTTTGTCGAGCGTTGGGAATCCGATCGGCGTTTCTACGAGATGCTTCAGCGATCGATTTCCAAGTCTGCATTCGTGGGCAAGCGAGCCATGCAGGGGGCCGATGGCCTGGGGGTTGAGCTATTGCGGCTCGAGCGACCGTTACCTGGCCCCGAGGAGATCCTCAAGGGTCTCCGGCGGCTCGGGGATTCTCGGGAATTGATCGTTCTGCCCGAAGGCCCAGAGTCTGCCGTCGAGTCTTTGGGGGCCGGTGTACCATGAATGGTTTTAGGGTATCGCAGTTTCTTGCGCGATGGTGGACAGAGTTTTGGGAGGCGCTCGAGGCGTTTTTTTTTCAGCCCAGTGGAGCGTCGGTATTGGCTGTGGTTCGGATCGCTACAGGATGCATGATCGCCTACATTCACTTGGTCTGGCTACTGAGCCTAGAGAGTTTTTTTGGACCTGCAGCGCTTCTGGATCACGAATCGCTTTCGATGTTGCATCGCAATGCTTGGAAGTGGACTTATTTGGACGGTCGAGAGTCATTGTGGTTTGCGTGCGTGCATGAGTTGTTGGCTCTCGGTGCGGGACTGGCGATGGCGTTGGGGTATTGGACGCGCTGGGTCACGCCGTTGGCATGGTTTTTGACGTTGATGACGGCGCATCGATTGGCCCCATTTCTTTTCGGGCTCGACCAGATTGTTTTGATGCTCGCGATGTACTTGTCGGTCTCGCGGTGTGGAGATCGATGGAGTTTGGATCGGCGGTTCGGATTGGTTCGCACCGAGTCTAAGCATTGGCGAAACACGCTTGCGACGCGATTGATCCAACTGCATTTGTGCGTGATCTATTTTTTTGGGGGGCTTGGCAAGGCCCGTGGTTGGATGTGGTGGGATGGGACTGCGATGTGGTACGCGGCAGCATCTTACGAGTATCAATCGATGGAC
>CAILTZ010000431.1 GCA_903837255.1 uncultured Pirellula sp.
GTGTTCCACTTGGACCTCGGACCCGAAGACCATTGGTTCGTCTCCCGAGATAAACTCGATGAATTCCTCGTCCGACGCAATATCCGAGTCGAAAGCACCTCAAGCGAAACATCGACCATCGTCAACTCGGAACCCTCCAGCGAGGTGGCTAGCCCCAAAGCTGCCCATATCTCAGAAATCTTCGAAGTCCGAACCATCAACGCCGGCCTACAAGAACTCGCAGAACACGGTTTCTCCATCGACGACCTAATCCCCAAAGATCGAACCGGTGCAACCGACTCTCGATTCTATCTGCAACGCGAAGAAAACCTCTTCGGCATCGAGGACCTCCGCGAACTCCTACCGGCCATCCGAGAAAGCGGGCGAAGAGGTCTGACCATCACCCGCTTCAAAGGACTAGGCGAAATGAACGCCGAAGAACTCCGTGAAACGACCCTCGATCCATCGAACCGTACCATGGTCAAAATCGAACTCACGGATGCTGCCGCCGCAGATGAAATGTTTCGAGTCCTAATGGGTGATAAAGTCGAGCCCCGCCGCGAGTTCATCGAAAAACACGCGCTCGATGTCAGAAACCTCGACGTCTAATTCTCGATATGTACCCCTAGGCTTGCTATCGGCCTAGCTCACCTGCCGCCAACACGTGGGCCGCCGCCTTGTCGCTAATGTCCTTGCGACACCATGCACCAGGCCAACGGATCTCCTTGACGGCTTTGTAGGCGTTGAGTTTCGCAAGAGCCAAACTCTCGCCAAGTGCTGTAACACCCAGGACTCGACCTCCTGCAGTGACCACCTTGCCATCCTGAAAACTCGTACCCGCATGGAAGACCTTCACGTCAGGAATCGCCGCCGCAGCCTCCAAACCAGTGATTTCATGACCCTTGGTGTACTCGCCAGGATAACCCGCACTTGCCATCACCACACAGATCGACGCCCGAGTATCCCACTCCGGTGCGTCGATATCCCCCAGACGACCATCCACCGTGGCCTCAAGAATATCCAACAAGTCGCTCTTGAGTCGCATGAGAATCGGCTGGCACTCAGGATCTCCAAACCGTACGTTGTATTCGAGCACCTTAGGGCCGTTGGCCGTAAGCATCAGCCCCGCATACAAAACCCCTCGAAAAGGCTTGCGACTACGCTTCATGGTGTGAATCGTGGGCACTAAAATCTTGTCTTCGACCGTCTCGAGCAACTCCTCGTCGATGATCGGGGTGGGCGAATAAGCCCCCATACCACCCGTGTTCGGCCCCTGATCCCCATCATATGCCGCCTTGTGATCCTGCGCCGCAGGCAACGGCAATATCGTTCGCCCATCGGTGATCGCCAACACACTGACCTCCTGACCCTCGAGTCGCTCCTCGATGATCATCGGCAAGCTCGCCTTGCCAAACTCTAACTTCCTTCCCATACGGTCGATCGCCTCGAGAACTTGCTCGCGACGGGAACATACAATCACCCCCTTGCCACTAGCCAACCCATCGGCTTTGACTACCAACGGTGTCCTGTCCCGCTCCCCTGGAAACCGCGCCTTGACGTATCGAGTCGCACTATCCGCATCTTGAAAAACCTGATACTCGGCCGTAGGCACGTCAGCCCTGCGAAGCGTCTGCTTACAAGTTACCTTGCTACCCTCGAGTTGGGCCGCCGCGCGACTTGGCCCAAAAACCCGAATCTTTTCCTTCTCCAAAGCGTCAACCAACCCCATCGTCAGCGGCAATTCAGGTCCAACGACCACCAAATCCACCGATTCCTTCTTGGCAAAACGGACTAGCCCAGCGATATCCTCCGCCAAAATATTGACATTCTCCCCCTCCAACGCCGTCCCCGCGTTCCCCGGGGCTATCCATAACCGCTTTAGCCGCCGGCTCTGGGAAATCTTCCATGCCAAGGCGTGCTCACGCCCACCATTACCGACCACTAATACTCGCATCGAATGGGATACCCTTGTCACCACGTGTCTATCTGTCCAAGCTTGGCTCCGTTAGAGCTTCGCTAACTGACCAAGCCAGCCATTCTATTGGATTCCCAAAAACTCCCAAGCCTAACAGCAGGGAGATTCGACCCTTTGACCAACTTGCTATGATACAGTCACTGTGATGCTCCACGATTTTCCCTGATGGATTCCCAAGAAATGCAAATGCCCGGATTCCCCACTATCATCACCCCTGCGACCTGTGTCCTGGCCACCTGTGTCCTAATAGCAGATTGCCTGTGCCTTGCCGCAGATCCGGACCCCTCGCTGAAAGACTTCGTCGAGTCCCGAACCAAAAACCGACAAACAATCCGAGAAAGTCTCAAAAACCAATACCAAGCCCTCGATAACTCGATGTCATGGAAGGCCAAAGCCGGCTACCAACGACTCACCGAAAATGTTTATCTACCCGCCGACTTCGACGAAGATGTCCTCAAAGGACTCGATGCTATCGAACACCAATGGCCCTTCTTAGACGTCGATCTTCCTCAAGGTACGCGCCAAGCCACCTGGATGGCTCACGGTCTGTCGGCTCGACCCAACGACCCCAAACGCCCCCTGCAGTATGTCCTCAACGCCAAAGAACAGTACGTGATGAACTGCTTTGCGTGCCATGGCGGTTCTCTCTATGGAGAGAGCTATCCTGGAGCCCCAAACACAACCTACGCTCTGGAATCGCTCACCGAACAGGTCCGTAAAACCAAACTCAAAATCGGTAAACCCCTAGCTCAAATGGACCTGGGCTCAATGGTCATGCCGCTGGGAACCAGCAACGGGACCAGCAACGCTGTCATGTTTGGCGTGGCCTTGATGAACTTCCGAGATGCAGACCTGAACATCCATACCAATCGAATCCCAGCTCCCATGACCCATCACGATATGGATGCGCCACCCTGGTGGCACTTCTATCGCAAATCACATCTGTACATCGATGGATTCGCTGAAAAAGGTCACAAAGGACTCATGCAATTCATGCTCGTCCGCCAAAATGGCCCAGACAAATTCCGATACTGGGAAAAAGACTTTCGAGAAGTCTACCGCTTCCTCGAAGAACTCAGACCTCCGAAATTCCCCCTTCCCATCGACACAGAAAAAGCCAATCATGGTCGCGTCGTCTTCGATAACCACTGCGCTCGTTGCCATGGAACCTACCAACCTTCGCCAACCTCCAATCGCAACGCCGGCCATTACCCAGAAAAAATGGTCGATATCGATGATGTCAACACCGACCGAGTCCGCTTCGATGCCCTGACCCCAAAACATCGTGATGCTTATGGCCAAAGTTGGTTTGCTGACTACGGCAAACAAACCACCTACACGGATGTCTCCGGATACATAGCCCCTCCACTGGATGGAATCTGGGCGTCAGCACCCTACCTGCACAACGGAAGTGTGCCGACCCTCTGGCACCTACTACACCCCCAAGAGCGGCCCAAAGTCTGGCGACGAATCGCATTGAGCTTGGACGAAGAATCGATCGGCCTTGTCGTCGAAACCCTAGACGATGTCCCCAAGAAACTCACCAACGCCCAACGCCGCTGGTTCTTTGACACCCGCATCGAAGGAAAATCAGCTCAAGGACACGACTACCCAGACGAGTTGACCGAGGAACAAAAAACTGTCCTCCTCGAGTACCTCAAGACACTCTAGTGGGCCTAGGTGCGTCTAAGCCAAAATCTCATGGGCAACCTGGCCAGCGACGTCCGTAAGCCTGAAATCTCGACCCGCATAACGATAAGTCAAACGCTCGTGATCTAAACCCAATATGTGCAGGATCGTCGCATGCAGATCATGCA
>CAILTZ010000432.1 GCA_903837255.1 uncultured Pirellula sp.
CAATGCATATGCGCGAGTAGGACGAAGGTAGCTGGAAGTTACGACTCCACCGGACGAGTCCGGTGGTAGGCTCCGAACGCACCTGTGATGACGTGGAGCTATTTTGAGCTTCGCTCGTTTCGCGGTGGAGATCGGTCAACACTTGACCGATCAATCCTGCCCTAGCGATTCTCTTGGACCTCGGTATAGAACATCGCCCCTGCATTGATATTGCGTTCTTCAAGCAATCGCATGTGCTTGCGTACCGACGAAGTCTCGGCGATGCGGGGTAAAATCCATAGCCATACAAAAGCCAGTAGCATGCAGCCACCCAGGAGCTTGACCCATCGCATGCTCCACCCCTTGTCTCACTTGGCGAGAATCTCTTTGACCTTGTCGGCGTACAACACGCCAAACATCAAGTAGGCCATCAGCAGAGAAAGGATCAAGCTCCAAGCTTGCCCGAAGACATACAAAAACAGGGGCTTGCCCTCTTTGAGGTACTTGCCAAGCTCCCGGAAATTTGTCTCCAATCCAAACGCAACAAACGCCAAACAAAACAGCCAGCTTCGAAGTGGCGTTACGGTGTCCTTGGTGATCGTATCGATCGCCGCTGTCGGTGTCCCGAGCGCCGGCAAAAGAAACGAAAACGCCAGAGAGGCTGCTAAAAACCCCAAAACAAACTTGGGAAACCTTCTCCAAATCTCTCCAACTCCTATCCGAGTCCCTCCAGGCTGGTCTCCAAAACGCAGGCTCCAATAACAAGCCACGGCAAATGCGATCACACCGATCAACACGTTTTGAATCATCTTGACGGTCGTGGCGATCGTTTCGGCCTCTTTGCCTAGCAACGCACCAGCGGCGGCCACGGCTCCCGTCGAGTCAATCGTCCCGCCCATCCAAGCCGCGCCAACATTCTTGTCCATCCCGCTCCACAAAACAAACTGCGGTTGGACAACCATCATCAAGGAGGTAAATAATAGCGAGATGCCGATCGCATAGGAAACCTCCTCACGCTTGGCTCGGCAAGCCGCCCCAGTCGCTATCGCTGCCGATACCCCACACACAGACATATCGGCCGAAATCACCATGTTCAAACTCGGTGACTCCATCTTCAACACCCTTTGACCAAACCAATACGTGGTGATCAAGACCACGGGTGTGACAATCCAAGAGGTCAAAATACCAGGCATCCCAAGCGCCACGAGCTTGCTAAAGAGCACCTCGGACCCGAGCAAAACCAATCCCAACTTGATGATCGTATCGCCGATGAGCATCGGGCGAATCAAGCGAGGGACTCCTACGGTATTGCTGATGAGCAGACCCAAAAGCAAGGCCCAAAGCACATACTCGTAGTTGTAGTCCTTGATCACCTTCTGGCTCGCCATCACAAACGCCAGCGTCCCGAGCGATGACAGGAGCAAGTAGCCGATCCAATACTCGGTTGGCCGAAGTCCCTTCCATAGTGCTACCGGAACCAACAGGATCCCAAGCACCGACCAGGTAAACACAAGGGCAGGGAAGTGCTGGTACTGTTTCTTCTCTTTTTTCTCACCCGATACAACGTCACTCGCTACGACGCCATCCGATACAACCGATCGGATCGGGTTATCGACCCACGGCTCTAGCTTGGCGATTTTTCCCTTGAGGTGATTGATCACCTTGGGCTTACCCCCCGAGGACGCATCGGTCTGCCCTTGGACCATCCAAGTGCAAGCGCACAGAACTAGCCCTCCCAATGCAATGACCAGCCAATCTTCGTGCTGGAACATTTTGCGTAGCCATGCCCCCATTAGATTTTGGCTCCCGCTCCCTTGGTGAAGGCCATAAAGGCAGACTCGAGGTTGATCTCCTCGGCCGCGAATTTGGTGAATGGGATCCCTTGAGTTGCAAGCAGCATGCTCAGCGACGAGTAATCTTCAACATCGGCTTTGAGTGTCACTCGGAGCTTGGCTCCGTCGAGGGCGACTCGCTCGACCATCGGCAGGGGGGAGATCAAATCGATCGCCTTGGCCGAATCCTGAGCCTTGACCAGATCGATAAGAATGGTGGTGTTGGGGCTTACACGTTTGATAATCGATGACACATCGTCGCTAGCGATCATCTTACCCGAGTCGATAATCCCAACCTTGTTACAAACATCGGCCAACTCAGGCAAGATGTGGCTACTGACAATGATCGTCTTACCCATAGCCCCTAGTCGTCGCATCAAAGCACGCATCTCGATACGCGCCCGAGGATCCAAACCGCTTAGGGGTTCGTCCAGGAGCAAGACGGCAGGGTCATGAAGCAGCGTCCGAGCCAACCCCAACCTCTGAGTCTGACCACGTGAGAGGGTGTTCGCGTAAGCGTCACGCTTGAAGTCCAAGTCGACGATGTCGAGCATTTCATTGCATCGCTTGCGCCTAGCCTGTGGGCCGATTCGATACGCAGCGGCGAAGAACTCCAGGTATTCAATGACCGTCATATCATCGTACACGCCAAAAAAATCTGGCATGAATCCGACCAATCGCCGAATCTCCTTGGGATGCGTGTAGATCGAATAGTTGCACACATAGGCTTCCCCCTCGGTGGGCTCAAGCAGCGTTGCAACAATCCGCATGGTCGTGGTTTTACCAGCACCGTTTGGTACGATGAACCCGAACAAATCCCCTTGGCCGAGGTCCAAGTCGATATCTCGGATCGCGTACATGTCATCGTACTTTTTAGTCAATTTAATCGTCTTTATCACAGTCCTGCTCCGAGTCGAATCGCATTGGCCTTATGGCGCATTGGTGGGGCCGTCTTTCAGCAGCGAAAAGGATCGGTTGCTGTTCTGAACAGACAGCACCAAACGAACCACCGTCAGCCGTTTTCCCTGAATTGCATTTTGCTGCACCCCATCGCGCTGCAGATTCCACTTGCTGGCTGACTCCGGTAAACGAGCAAATAGAATTGCCCGATCGAGCTTAAGCAAATCCGAACAATCAAGCGATGCCAAGTACCGATGCTGCAAACCCATATAGGATGTTCCACCCGCAGATCGGAAAAAGGACATCAGTTCCGCAAGTCGCTCCAAGTTGTCGTTGTCGGAGGGATTCCAGGCCACTCCCTGCTCTTGCCCAGAAACAAACGCCCTACGCTGCAGTCGACGCTGAATGTCTTTGGGTATGCTCGTGGAAATCGGAACTCGCTCATTGGGCCGAATTCTTCCAGGGATCGCGTAAACTCGGCCCGAAAAATAAAGAACTCCGTCAAGCAAATCGACGTTGAACGGATTGGAAAACGATCCTTGCAATAGATCGTCCTTGCCAGAAACGGTCGTCAATCCATTGGACTCTTCTTGGATCGATACCTTCTCGTTCCAGGAATACTCCAGTGCCTTGGTTCCTGCAGTTGGAACACCCAAGCCCCTTATAAAACTGCCGGTACCCACGGACCCAATTCCGTAATCGGGCAATCCCAACTGGCTCGTGACGCTCGATTCAAATCCTCCAATCCCCTTGCCTGGTTGTCCGAACCAATCCAAACGATTGACCTCCCGAAAGGTCGAGCCGTCTGAGTCTGAGCTCAAAGGTCGATGGAAGGAATTGAAATCGTACAAACCACTTTTGCCCCCGTAACAGTGAGCAAAGCCGCGGGCTTGCAACTGCTGGGTCTGATCATTCACATCAATCAATTCGAGCGTGTTGATCGACGGGTCCTGGGGCTTCCAAGCTCGAAAGAACATCGTAGTGATGGCTATCGTGGCCAAAGAACAAGCCAACAAGGTCCACCATGTCAATCGCGGCTTGTGGAGATACTTGACGGTCAAAAAGTAGTCCAGCGGCCCAATGAGCAAAGCGAGCAGGCCCGCGATCAGTACCAAATGCCCTAAATTCCCTAAATGCAAATCAGGAAAGCGATCGAGCATCGCATTCAACTGTCCCGACAGATCGTCATACGGAAGAAATGCACTGCGATTGGACTTCGACTCGGCCTTCTCCCAACACTCCTTCATCAAGTACTTCAGAAGCGACGGGCGGGTCTCCCAAGCCGCCATCTGCGGTGAGTCGATCTCGGTCGCTAGCCATGTCACGCTTCCAGTCCCATAGGCCCAACGGGCGATCAGCGGTAACCTCACCCGGCTGGCCGTCACCCCAAGGACATCGAGCTTGCCAGAGGTCATCTTCAAAATCGAGGTTTCGAGCATGTCGAGCTGATCCTGAGATCCCAGCAAGGACTCGATGGGACCGGGCTCGCAGTCTTGGGCCGATTCAATCAGCCTGCCTGCGAGAAACTCCTCGAACTCTGGGTAACTTGCAAGCGTCGGCCCCCCCTTGCCCCACGTGAGAATCATCTGGCCACCCAACCCCAACCAATCTCGGATCCCGAGCCGCTGCTGGGCCGTCATCCCCTGATTGATCTGTGGATTGGAGGATGAAAAGACGATCACATCCGCACCCGAATAGCCGAGCATGCCGCTGGGTATCTCACCGACACTGGTCAACTCCGAGACACGTAGCTCTTCGGCCCGACCTCCGGCAGACTTCATCAACCCTTGGTCCAGGTTCAAGTGAGTTGTCCCGATGCCGATCACCCAAGGATCTGTCGCCAAGAGAGCTTGACCACGCTCTTGATCGGTCAAAACATGCGCCGAAGTGTACTTGCCCTCGATCAGCACCACGACACGAATAGGTCGGTCAGCGCGTCCGTGTTTGGCATAAAGATCTACCAACGCAGGCGATCCCGGAGAGGCTTGGAAAACCCATTTGGGATCCGAATAGGTCACCCCGTTGCCATCTCCGTCGAACGTTTGAATCTCCAGCGTGCCGGTCAACGCACGAGTCACCTCGACCTGGACACGGTGCCAAGTTGGAAAGCCGACTTTCCAACGTCCCTCGAGCCCCGAACGAACGCTCAGGCTCACCTCATCGCTGGAGGTCTGAACCTGTGCGTGCAGTCGCTCAGAATTCAACATCAGCCCGAGAGCCGAGAATAGAACCGTCAAAAACGAAGAAAAAAGCCGCTGTCGCAACTTCGACGGCAACGGCTCATTTGGACTTGTAGAGATTTGCATTGCAGATCGCGTAATGATCAATTAATCGAGACGCTTGACTCGAAGATTGCGAAAGTACACCTTGCTCCCGGGATCGTGAGCCTGAAGTGCAAAAGTCCCTTCGTCGATCTTGCGAGTAAAATCCGATCCCGCCTTTTGATCGTCTGGCTCGATGTACTCGACCATCGTCTTGCCATTGACCTTGAGCGTTACCTTCTTGCCCTGAACGATGATCTCCTGGGTGTACCATTCGTTGTCCTTGGCAGCCGGCTCCAAAACATCCTTCACTCCATAGAGACTGCTGGTCTTGCGAGGATCGGAGTTGTACGACAGATTCACTTGGCACTCAAAGCCATGCTTGGGCCAACCCGAGTCCTGGTACTTTGTGTGGAAGTAAATCCCTGCATTGCTGTTGGGCTCAGTCTTGACCTCAGCCTTGAAGTGAAAATTCTTATAAGGCTTGTCGTTGCCGACATAGAACAAGTGGGCTCGTTCCCCTTTGCAGACCAGATTTCCGTCTTCGATTTTCCAGCTGCCTGGATTCTCGTTGACCTTCCAACCAGTCATCGTCTTGCCATCAAAGAGGCTGACAAATCCCGTTTCAGTTTCCTGCTTGGTCGCATCTTGACCGCGCGCGACACGCGCCGCCATCGAAACCACACTCAGGCCGAGCATGCCGAGGCACAACATGCCAATTCTGTTGAAAAGACTTCGAAACATCATCGCCAACGCCTTTCTAAAGGAACGAAACAACAAGCTCTAACGATCGGCGGCCCCTGAATCGGGCAATGATCGCGGAGGGAATTATAACCTAAATCCATTCTGCCCGGTGTCGGCCCGATCCCGTCGCGGTGCTTAAATCCGCGGGCTCGGACGAGACTCATGCATAAAAAAAGGCGCCCTCCGGATCTTCGAGGACGCCTTGAAATACTTTGGATTTCTGACCGAACAACCTCAGCCTCAAAGTCTACTTGCCCTTGACGTCACCGCCAGGCAGCAGTCCGTCTTTAATCCTTTGAGCAAAGGTCTTGTCGGAACCCTCAGCCTTCTTGTCCTCAATCTTCTTGAGAATTTCTTCGACCAGCTTGCGTGTCCCTTCGAGGTTCTCTTTGAACTTCGCTGGTGGAAAATTCTTCTTGGTCAGACCTTCGTGCTCAAGCATATCGCCGTAAGGGTTGTGCTTCTTCTTGTTCTCGCCGTCGATGTGGCAGACGTTGCACTTGGCCTCTACAGCGAGTTTCTTGAACCCATCGTTCGTGCTCTTGTCAACGTAGATCGATGCCCATGCTTCACTGAATTCCTTGATTGCAAACGCATTGGGCGAAGCCACCGATAAACTCAACGCTGCAGCCAAATAAACGATCGCTTTCTTCATCGAATTGTCTCTCCAGAAGTGGGGGGCGGGGCGCCAGATGCCGCAGACTCATACTCTCGCACTCGGAAAACCAGCACGCTCAGAACCGGTTTTGTGCCTTGGACTGCTCACACGCATCGGACTACTCTGATTTAACTCACATTTCTGCCCAATGTCAAACCGAACAAGACGTCGAATCACGACAAAATCCTAGATGAGCCAAAATGCCCCGCTTCAAACGCCACCAACCCCCCGGATGCGAAAAACTCAACCGGAGTGTAGAAAAACTTATACGAAGTGAACTGAGCCGTTGCCATGCAACGCTTCGAGGGGATCTCAGTAGCTGCCGGTCGGTTTTCCATTGGTGCTGTATGGCAGCGTCGTTCTTCCCCAGTAGTTCGGAGCGTTGGACGATACTCCCATCGGGTTGCTCGCCACTTGCGGAGCACCATAACTGCTCGTTGGGTATCCATAGCTGGAGGGAGCAGGGGGTACCGCTCCGGGTGGATAACCCGTGTAAGGATAACCACCGCTGACCATCGAGGATTGTCCTGCCGTTGTTCCAAACATCGTCGTAGGAAACAAAGCGCCTTGACGCATATACCATGCGGCATAAGCATTGGCACCATAAGGACTGGCCCCATAAGGACTGGCCCCATAAGGACTGGGCGGATAGCCGTAGGGATTTGGTGGATACCCCGCCGGTGGATAACCAGCCGTCGGATAACCGTAGGCAGTTGGCGGATAACCTGCTTGCGGGTAACCTGCTTGTGGATAACCTGCTTGTGGATAACCTGCTTGTGGATAACCTGCTTGTGGATAACCTGCTTGTG
>CAILTZ010000433.1 GCA_903837255.1 uncultured Pirellula sp.
CGTAGTGGGCCATATCGACCATCAGTTTTGCGCCGACATCTTTAGCGATTTCAGCGAATCGATCGTGAGGGATCTCGCGAGGATAGGCGCTCGCACCGGCGATGATCAGCTTGGGTTTGTGTTCGTTAGCTAGCGCGGCGACTTGGTCAAAGTTGATTCGATGGTTCTGTGGATCGACGCCGTAGGAATAGAATTTGTAGAGTTTGCCGCTGATGTTCAGGGACATGCCGTGGGTCAAGTGTCCGCCTTGAGCTAGGTCCAAACCCAGCACGACTTCTCCGGGCAGGAGTTGGGAGAGGTAGACGGCCATGTTGGCTTGGGAGCCGGAGTGGGGTTGGACGTTGGCATGTTCGGCGCCGAAGAGTTGTTTGGCCCGTTCGATGGCGATCGTTTCGACCACATCGACATGTTCGCAGCCGCCGTAGTAACGTTTGCCTGGGTATCCTTCGGCGTACTTGTTGGTCAGTACGCTACCGACGGCCTGCATCACCGGAAAACTGGTGTAGTTTTCGCTAGCGATCATTTCGAGCCCTTCTTTTTGGCGTTTTGCCTCGGCCTCGATGGCTTGCCAGATCGTGGGGTCTTGGGTCCGTAGGTCGTTCATGGGTGGCTCGCGAGATTAGGTCGATTGATACGGCGTGGGCTCTAGAGGCGGAGTTTATACGAGGGGGTTTTGATGCCCGCATCCTGCGAGCCCCTCAAGCCTGGGGACATTGTTCACCATTCGATTTGGTCCGTCAACAAGAGCGATTATGCGGTTGGGACGGTTTAGGGGGAAGTGCGAAAATAAAGGCGGAATTGGGGGGATGGATGGTCGATAGATTGGAATGCAAGGAAGTTCTGGCAGCAGCGCAGAGGGCCCCTGGGATAGGTCTTGGGGTCCGCGAGGAAGCGCGGTTTTTTACCCGTCCCCCGTTGGATTTGAGTTATGCTGGATCGAATATTCAAAAGCGAATCGGGTCCTGGCCCGATCGAGTACGTAGTGATGCTGATGGTTTTGACCGTGGTGGGTCTGGCCGTGATTGGAAAAGCGCCTCGCAGTGGCGGGGTGCCGATGACTCAAAAGCCGATCGCGACGGATTCCAAGGGCTAAGGCTCGGTTGGTTGCGGCGTCTGTTTAACGCGATGATCGGGTACCGAGCCGACACCGATTGGATTCGTCGTGCTCGTACTCAGTGCAACGGTACTCGTACTCGTACTCATACTCAGTGCAACGGTACTCGTACTCGATGGCTGTTCGAGAAGCGGCGATGCCAATTGTTTATCGAGGGATCGATATTCAGTGATCTTTGCCATGCATTATTGGCAATACCCGCCGCGCACGCGAAAAGGAGCTAGTGGTTGCCAGGCGAGGGGAATCCAAGAGTAGTTAGGGCGTCCATCCCGACTGGGGTGTTGTTGACCGAGTCGATTGGCTGTCTAACACCTTAATCCTGCAGAATGCTTGTCGGCTTACTTGGAATCTTTATGGAGTCCTCAATGTCCAATAGCGACACGCAAAATCCATGGGGCATTCGTGCCTGTGATTCCGATGACCAAGTCTGGGAACTCGTCAAAAAGCTAGTTGCGGCTACTCAACTGGACCCTCTGTCGGGAATGGAATTCACGGCCAATGTGCGATTCGTGGAGGATCCATCGTATGCGAAGCTGCCGTCCAACGAGATCGTTCGCTCTCTGCCCGACGAGTACCCGGGTTATTTGGTCTTTGTCGTTGATACTGAGAGCCATCAAGGCAATGAGCACACTCTACTGGTTATTGGTTTTTCACCGCGCGGGGATGATCCAAAAGACTTTGAGCGAAGACCAAACCAAACGCCGGTGGAGGACATCAAAACATTTCGTGCGATCCCATCGACCATTCAATCCATCGAGAACAATTTGTCGATTGCGAACATGGATTTCGATGACTTTCGGAATGCAGTGCATCAAGATGGAGTTTTTCGAGGGTTTGCGAGCTAATCACGATAACCTAAGTCGCTTTCCGCGAATGCGACGAGCCTGGAGCGTTGTTTTTTGATTGGTCGCGGTCAACTCTGTCAATCTTGTCCGTTGTCAACACCGTCAATCCAGTCAACACCGTCAATCCAGTAAAAAACCCGCCGCCGCGAGGCGGCCAAGCGGATACCAAGGGACAGACCCCGGTTTTTTAAATTGAAGTCATGCTATGCGAAAAACTTGCTTCGCGAACCTCCGGCACGGCAATCGCCAGAAGGCACTCGACAACACTAGGCAGATCAACGACGAAGACGGTTCAGGCACGACATTCGTGTCGTTCGAGCCCGAAAGTGCATAGCCCGTAAACGTACTTCCGACCACCATTGTGAAGCCAGACGTTAAGGGTCGGTCACCAACCGCACCACCGTAATAAGTGCCCCATACGCTGATTTCACCAGCGGAATTGAGAGCAAAACCGTTGCCGTCACTCCCCGTCACTTGCTTGAAACCAGTGCCTGTCGGAGCGCCCGATACTTCGTTGTTAAGGTTCCAACCCCAGGCAGCGATGGATCCATCGGCCCTGATCGCAAAATCGGTGCGTCGACCGGCGCCGATGGAGATGAAACCCGTTCCTGTTGGCGTATTGCTGATCGTAGCATAAGTATCTTCACCCCAGGTCGCGATCGATCCGTCTGCTTGGAGCGCGATTCCGCCATATGCGTTGGCAGCGATCTGTTTGAAACCCGTACCGGTCGGGGTGTTGGTGACGGCGTTGTAGGCATCGAATCCCCAGGCTACGATCGAGCCATCGGCCGCGAGTGCGTAATTCGTATAATCCCCAGCCGCAATTGCCTTAAACCCCGTCCCCGATGGAGTTCCGGTTAAAGCGCCGAATTGGGTGCTTCCCCAACCGACAATCGAACCATCGTCTCGAAGTGCAAGCAAGTGTGCATTCCCACCCGCGATCGCCTTGTACACGCCCGATGTCGGTGCGTTCGTGACCTGGCCAAAGCTGTCGTCCCCCCAGACCGCGATCGAACCGTTGGAGCGAAGCGCAATGCCCCCTTCGCCGTACGCAGCCAGCGTCGTAAAGTCACTGCCGGTCGGTGCGTTCGTGACTTGACCGTAATAGTTGTAACCCCAGGCCGTAATCGTACCGGCTAGCGATTTCTGAGAGCCATTGACTAGGAATAGCACCATCAAGGCCGAGACGACGAAACGCATCCTACACCGTGGCAACTGCTCTCGCCTGGAGATTTCGCTAGCGACCATGGGTGACTCGCTGGGCCAACCAAAACGAACCGGTATAAGTCGCCTTGGTCTTGAAAATTGCTCAAATACCGTGGTGAGTGATGTGAAGTTCTGCACGCTGTTGCTCCAATGGGATCATGGGAAATGAACGAAATTTTCGGGATCGATACCCCTGCCTAATGAGATCAAGTGTTCCCAGAGAAAGTCTGGTAAAACCGATTTCATCATCTGTCTATGATCAGTACGACAGCTATTCACTCGATAGATCGATTTTTTGCAGCAAGGGCACTTTTTGAGCGTTTCCAGGAGGCGAATGTTGAAGGAAGCGAAATTCAAGCCCAGGCCGAAGGAGGCGGGCGCGTTGGGTTTTGGACTGCGTTGACTGGATTGACGATCGCCGTTCATCAGGTCAACTCTGTCAATCTTGTCCGTTGTCAATCCAGTCAATC
>CAILTZ010000434.1 GCA_903837255.1 uncultured Pirellula sp.
GGTGTACCGATCGTTCACTAAGGTCAGTGTGTTTGAGTTCCTGCGCAAAGCCACCGGCCACCGAGAGTGATTTTTCAGCAAGCCGCTCTGAGACGCGTTTGAATCCGTCGGGATTCGATTCGCGGAGTTTTTCAAGCGTCTGGGTGGTCGCAAAAAGACTCGTAGGGATCTTGTTTTGCATCTCCTTGGTAAAGCGACTTCCGAGTGTGTTCGAGGCTGTCAGGACCAAGTGCAACAGATAGCCTTGCTGGGAACAGTAGCGATCTCGTTCTTGCGACAGGGAATCGTAAGCCGCTGCGAGCCAGCGATCGGCATCTTCGAAGTTGCCTTGGTTGAAGCTTTTTGCTCCTTGAATCAACTGATCCGACACGACCATCCAATCGAGATTGAACGAGTATCGAAGCTTTCGGGCCATCTGCTGAACCTGCATGACGGCAAAGCCAAACGAGCAGAAGTCGTTTTCCAGACGCAGTGATTCTTCCGAGGGGATAATCCCAGTGGCGGCTTGAGAATGCGAGGGCTCGATAAAACCAAGGATTTCCTCGCAAATCTCCCGTCGCGAGCGAGATCCAGAGTGGATAAGCTTGTTCCCAGCCAAGATCATCCGCTCTTCGAGGGGTTGATCTAAGGCGTTTTGGGCAAGTTCCGGGACAAGCACCAAGGCATTTTCAACGTCCAAACCCGAGGAATCGCAGCGCCTGGACTCCGGAAGAAAACCCAAGACCCCCAGGATGCTCGGCGACCAAAGGGAGGTCCAAGCCACGTGGTAGTCCTGAAGTTGCGTACCAAAAGCCGGCCCCGTTGGATTTCCAACGGGTGGCTCTTCGAGGGACGCAGTGGCTAGAGCGAATATTAAACGGTTGAAGATGGATTCAGATTCCATAACCCGAGAGTATGAGGCATAATGGGTGGGCGGGAAGTCGAAATTGTCGAGGTTTTAAGGTCATGATTCAAGCACCTGGGATTAATCTCAAGTCGGCTGATAGGCTACGGCGAGCCCCTTTACTCGGGATTTGTGTTGCTTTTTTCTTTGTTTTCGCCGTCTGCGTCGTGGGTTTGTGGAACGATTTGAACAACAGATCCAAGCTGATTCTATCCTCTGAAGTCTCTAATTTGGAATCTCACGTCGAGCGAACGGTCATTCGAATCGAAGCTGATCTGCGAGACGGAAATTCCCTTGAGGACTTTACAGCCCCCAACGTTGCACCTTGGTTGACCGACCACTGGGCTCGTCTGATTACCCCGCAACCCAACCGACTCTATGCCTGCGTCGAAGATGCTTCAGGATCGATACTCTCCTTTGGGGGACGAATCAGCTTGAACGAAGAAAAGCCAACTCGCAGAGAGCAAATCGACGGGTTTCCCATGTTTGTTACGCGGGTGAGTTTCGGCTTGTCCCCCAATGCCTTTGCTGCCGTCGAGGTCGCTTTGCCCATCGAAGTCAAGGATCGCCAAATCGGGACGTACCGTACGGCGATCCCAGCCGACTGGATTTCGGCAAAAATAGCCAACGCGACACGCTCACGCTGGATCGTATGGCTTGCGATTCTCATCGCCCTTGGCTTGATCGTCACGACAACCGCTTTTTTTCTGTTTCGATTAGGGGCACACACCCGGGACCTCGAACAAGCTCTGCAGACTTCTGAGACACGGCGTCTTGCGGACCTGAGCAAACTGGTCGTCAGCATGGCGCATGAACTAAGGAATC
Organism: uncultured Pirellula sp.; assembly: GCA_903837255.1. Taxonomy (GTDB): domain Bacteria; phylum Planctomycetota; class Planctomycetia; order Pirellulales; family Pirellulaceae; genus JBKCUI01. The sequence continues at coordinate 1,709 of CAILTZ010000434.1, forward strand.
CCCTGAATTCGATAAGATTGAATCTATTCACTTCGGAGAAGTTCATCCGAGGGGATTCGCCAATCGACCAACAAGATGCCTTGGTAATGATCCACGAGTCGGTCAGTGAGATCGAACGGGTCAATGAGCTTATCGGGCAGCTGCTGGGATTTGTCAAAGCCGACGACCCTCAGGAATCATGGCTGAACCTGGACAATGAAATCCAATCTATCTTGCAATTCCTCAAGCCAACGCACGATCACCATGGCATCGAAATCGAATACCTTTCGGTGCAATCCAGCTCGATCGGAAAAGTTTCACGGAAGTATTTCCGCCAAATCCTGATTAATCTACTGCAAAACGCCAGGCAAGCGATGCCGCAAGGGGGTTGCATTCGATTGGAATTGCGTTCCGATGAACAATTGTTGATCCTTTCCGTCGAGGACTCTGGGCCCGGGGTTCCAGCGAACCTGTTTGAAAGGATCTTTGAACCTTTTTACAGTACCCATCAAGATGGTGCAGGATTGGGACTTGCCGTCGTTAGGAATCTCATTGAGGCCACCGGAGGTAGCGTCTCTTGCCAGCGGAGTAGTTCGCTGGGTGGACTGAAGTTTACTTTGCGATTCCAAGCCAAACCAA
>CAILTZ010000435.1 GCA_903837255.1 uncultured Pirellula sp.
ACTTCTTGCCCAGTTTAGCGCAGGAATTTCCGTAGAATTTGAAGATGTATTTCCCCTTACGTCGGACAAAAATGGGAACCTAGCACTAATCGCAGGTTCCTCCGCAGAAATCGTGTCGCTACGAACCAAACGACTTCAGATTGTTGGTAATACATCCTGGATGGTAACGGGCGACCGATTGTTCGAAGCTGGACAATGGAAAAATGCGATCGATGCTTACGAGACAGTCCTGACGAGACTTCTTGCTAGCGATGCAGAATCGCGAAATGAAGTACTCTACAAACTCGGACTTTGCCATATGCGAAACAAAGAACTGGAAAAGAGCAAGGAATATTTGACTCCTGTCGCTGCCCAAGCTAATTCGAAATGGTTTATTCCAGCGACGGTATACCTATGGCTCGCATCCGTTCGGCAAAAAAATAGACCGGAAGCACTGATCTTGTACCAGCGATTATCGACGATTTCCAAGTGGGAGCAGGTTGCTAAACAAATCCCCGCCGGTGTTTTTGATGAGATCCTGGCGTTTTATGAGACGAAGGATTACGGAACCATGGATTCGCTCGTCTTCCTCGATAAAGGTAAGCAGCGTATTCAAGAGATGAAAGTTTATGAAGACTTACTGTATTCGCTCGACGCTGATTCAAATCGCAATTTTCAACGAGGGTTGCGACTGGCGTTCAGGTACCTCCTCCTCGATCAGGAAGGACTAGCTCTTGACGTCTTAAAAAGACTAAAATCGAATTCCTTTTATTTCTTGTCCGACGAACCCACGCTGATCGAGTGTCTGGCATTAGGGTACTCTGCAAGTGGCCACGAGATCCTCAGTACCTTATCGGCGATCGAACATTCATCGAACCCCAATCTTTCCATGAATCCATTGATACAACTGACACGAGCTAAAGCTCTTCGGTCGATTGGGGATTCGCCAGGTTGCTTGCAAGTGCTCGATAATCTCTGCGCGATAAGAGATCAGGACAATCTCCCATACGATAGAGCGTATTGGCAGGGGGCGAGGGAAGATTCAAAGCCACTCAGATCGCTCCCATTACTCAAAGGTTTAACCCTGGAAGAGGATGGGCGTTTGGCAGAGGCAATGAAAGAATGGAATGAATGCCTAGACGTCGTAACAAGTGCGACTTCAAACAAAGCACTCTTTCTCCACATCGATGACACCATGGCTCTTCTGAGTCTCACCGATCGATTGACGAAAGAGCATTGTCGGCCCATGGCCAAGCGTATACTCGACACACAGCTCCCTGTCGTTAATGCCTTTAAAGGATCGTTTTCCGAAGAACTAGTCGCCGATACATTCGCCAAAGCCTGGATGTCACCAAGGGGAAAACAGCTCGCTCGGGATATGTCTTGGAACAAGATTCCATTCGCCCAAAAGAGTGAAAAAATTATGCAACTCGCGAGCTTCCAATATCTCAAGGATGCTCTCTATTCAGGAATGATTTCAGGCCAATACGAACAGGATTTTTTCGATTATTGTGGGCGAACGATTCGCTTAGGGTCCCAATACGATCTGCTCGGCGTATCGAGCGTGGTCGCTCTTTATTCCGCATGGACCGGTAATAGCGGAGTCCTCGGCTGGGCGGGAATTGAAAATCGAATCGATAAGGAACTCAGGGGGTATCTTTCTTACGCCTTGGCTCGACGATCGATCCAAATCGGTAAACTGATGGATGCACGGACTTACTTCGTGATCGCCAGCAAGGATCTTAATCCTAACTGCGCGATGCACAGATATATTGATGACGAACTCGCATTAACAACAGCCCGAAAATCACGATTTCGTTTTTTTAATAATCAACCCAACCCCGTGGAACTCGACATTACCAGCGACTCCCAAACGCTCGGCCATTTGGTAATGCCTGGTGATTCTCATCTGGATCTCCCCAGCGGCAGGATTCTAATTGAGCACAAAATAGGTGATTCCTCGAACCGCTTGTTTGATCATGATGCAATAATCGCATCGACGCACACAATTATGATAAATTGAAGCGGTATGCTTCGGTTGCGCCCTCATGGCTTACTCGCTCAAAAACCTGCCAAGAACCAAAAAACCGCACAAAAATCGATCGATTCTTCGACCAAAACATTCTGAAAGGTGAATACATGAAAAACCATTTTTCGATGTTGTACGTCTGGATATGGGTAGTCCATATCATGTTTCTCCAAAGCGTTGGTCTCGCATGCTTTGGAATAACTGGCTGATTTGCGGTAAGCGTACAGGAGCCTCAAGGAGATTTTCCGCAGTTGAGACTTGCAGGATAGATCTTTGAACGCTACTTGCCTTTGCGGAGCTCGGCGCGTACCCGACGCCGTGCAGCTTGCATAACGGCCGTATCGGCCTTGTCTCGTCGCTCTTGCGCACGGTACTCACGCACCGCCTCGGGATGCGCCGCCTTCCACCGGTCGGGTAACAACTCTTCGGTCTTGGCCGTCCCTCGGAGCATGTGCGTTATGACACTCTCTAAATACATCGCTACATCGAGATCTTGTCGTAGGGCGCTGGCAACAAGCGACATCAAGCTCGCATTGCGGATCCCTGCGCGCAGGCTCCCAATGAACAACCAATTCTTGCGTCCCACTGCGATGCGCTTCATCAGGCGCTCGACCTGATTGTTGTCGATCGGCAACGCTCCATCATTGACGAACACATTCAATGCTTCCCAATGGTTGCGAATGTAATTGAAAGCCCCACCGAGCTTGCTCGATGGTAGCACGCTCTTGGCCACCGGACCTTCGAGATACTCGCCCAATCGGTCGAGGATCCTGCGCGACTCCTTATCGCGCAACTCCCCTCGCTCCTGATCGCTTTTCTGCGTCGCGCGACGTTCGATATCGTAGAGCTGATTCATCAGCGCAAGCGGCAGCGCGCTTACCTGGGGATCCGTCTCTTGATGCTCATAGACCTTTCTGCGCGCATGGGCCCAACAAGCCATCCGAGTCATCTTCGACCCAGGCGCAAGCACCACGCTCATATTCCCCGAATAACAGTCTGCCATCACATGCCCTTGGTATCCACCGAGGATCTCATCTGGCCCATCGCGATGGCGCGACACTCGGAAGTCAAAGATGTCATACGGCGCGCTCGAATCGAAACTCGAGTACCCCCACATCTTGGCATCCAAACTATCTTTCTTTTCTTTCTTGGCTTCGATCATCTTCTCGATCAGGCGCTTGATCTGGGGATCTTCGATCCCTTCGGCCTTATCGGGAAGATCCTTGGGCATGATCAGTTTGACCTGCGTATCATCAAATCCCAGACAGCGCCCTTTCTTGATCTGACTGAGCATGAGCTTGGGTAGGTCTTGAGTGGTCTCATGGACCAAGTCTGTCAAGTAATCCAGCGTCGAGCGGCTCGGTGTCCATCCAGACGAAGCAAAGAGGTCCTGGAGGCGATAGTAAGGCAGATGCATTCCAAACTTGCCGTTGACGATCTGCGCGGCTACCGATGGATGATAGCGGCCTTTATCCCCAAGATTCGCTTCGCCCTGGACAGGGATCTCTTGATCAGGGGTATTCGCAAAGGCTAGGACTGGTTCTCTGTATTCAACAATGACTAGCTTCGGGGGAACGAACTTGAGCGACTCGCGGATCGATTCGCGAATAACAATCATTTCGCCAGATTTGATTCGCTTTTTGAATTCTTCTGGAATCTCAACTTCGACAATCTCACGAGGCAAGTGAGCGGGGAATGTATCTTGAGCGACCTTACGAGGCTTGGCAGCCTTCCTGCGTATATAGGTGATCTCAGCGATTGCCTCTTCGGCTTCTTTCTTGGCTGCTTCAAGGGCCGCTTGGAGTTCTTTGTCTTCCGGAAACTCAAGAAGCAATTGATCGGCGTTGATGAACTTCTCTCGCTTCTTGTTAGAGCGAAGAAAGCGTATCTCGGCGAGCGCTTCTTGAAGCGACGTATTGAGCTCTTCGATCTTTTCTTTTTGTTTTACCAACGCGTCCGACTGCACGAGAATAACCTCGTGGGCAGTGTTTAATTCGTCGGGTAGTTTGTTTGCGTCTTGCATGCCGGAAACTATAGCGCGAAGATGAAATGGCGCAAGAGGGGATCGGCAATGCAAGACGAAAAAATCAAAAATATTTTCTGCAACAATCGAGCATCATCGCTAAGCGACGCTTGTCGATGGAGGCACATAGCGTTTGCGTTTCCGCACCGAGGATAAATCAACACCCGAGAGGATGCATTGAAGCTCCGCATGAGTGATGATCACATGCTTGCCATCGGCGCACCGGAGTGGTCGCTGAAAGCATCCTTCCTCGAGACGTTTCATCCAGATGGCGATGCCATCGGTATCCCAGTAAAGGATCTTGATGCGGTTGCGGCGGTTGTTGAGGAACATGAATAGACCACCGTCGCGCACATCTCGATTCAGATCGCCTTTGATGATACCAAAGAGCCCATCGAAGCTTTTGCGCATATCGATGGGCTCGGAGTGCAGATAGATGGGAACCGAGGGGTTCGTAGTAAGCATCTGTTTTAGGCTACCTGTTCGAGGATCGCAGCGATGGATTCCACGGCCGAGACCGGAACGAGGATCGAGATTCCCGAGGGGAGTTTGATCTCGATAGTGTCCTTGGTCGGCTCGGAGGTTTGGACACGCAGGAATGCGCTGGATTGGGGCGCTGAAGCGAGTTTGCGTTTCCACTGGTAGAAGGACGTCAGCGAGCAGCCGATCGACCGGCAGAACTGCGCGGTGGGAACATTGGATCGCTCACACTGTGCGATACGTTCGGCCCAAATTTGGGCGGTTTTCGAGGATGGTAAGCGAGACATAAGCAGGATCTCCTTGAGAACTGGGATAGAAACAAGGGCGCACCTTGAATCTACCCACAAGCGGGCCCTGCGCTGAGAAAAAGCCGATCAGGCTGGTGTACGCTTACGATTTGCGTGACCAAGAATCAAGGTCTGAAGCTAACCGTCTTACCTATACCCGACAAAAAGGCGCAAACGGCATTTGGGAAACTCGATCAACAAAAGAGTTCAATGATCACCGCACCAGGAACCGAGGTGCGAATCGAGATCGAGTCGACCGAACCGGTCGACAAAGATGCACTTACTCAAGCTTTGACAACCTCGATCGAACGCGCCGGTTGGATTATCAAGCCGACATCGAAACTGGCCGTCGTCGCGAAGATTGGGCGAGGAAAACCTTACACCTTACAGTACTCATCCTCCCCGATCGGAGGGACTGGAAAGGACAAGCAGCTTGAGAACGTCAACATCAATCCTTTCACTGCGGTGCTGGAGATACGCACTGGGAAAAACGTCTTGTGGACCCGCAACACGGAGAATTTTGCTCCGCCGATGATCTTTTTACGGGGAGATGAGA
>CAILTZ010000436.1 GCA_903837255.1 uncultured Pirellula sp.
CAACATCACTGTCCAGATGGAGGCTGCAAGGAACCTGCAGCAGTGGTCGGCTGGCAAGGATGCAGAAAAGCTCAAATCGGCGATGCTTGGAGCCGAGACCTTGCCAAACAAAAAGAAGCTCATTTGGGGTTGGGGACAGATCGCCCAAGTCACCTCAAGGTATCCTAATTTCCAAAAAGAATTCTTTGAGTCACGGCTCAATGTCGCTCGTTGCCGAAGTCTCATCGGGGATGCGGGCACCGGGGCCGACAAGCAGAAGCTTTATGAGGCTGCGATTACAGACATATCCCAGACCTATTCGAGATTTCCCGAGTTGGGGGGTTCAGAGTCACGCAACGAGTTCGACCGTTTGCTGCGTGAGTTGCAGCAGAAAGCCAACAAGCCGGCGACCGGTTTAGCCGGATTGCCCAAGATCGACGCCGAGCCTGCACCCGGCAAATAGAGCCATGTAGGCCCTTGCACAACCATCCATCCTTTTCCTTTTTTCGTTAGCTATCCCCTATGATGACCCATCGCTTCGGAACTGTTTTAGCGATCGCAACTTCGGCTCTTTGCTGGCTAGGACTCGAGCCCCTCGAGGCCCAAGAGCGCGACCGGGTTTATCCCGTCAAAGGAGCGGCGGTGACCGGGAAGATCGTCGAAAGGAATCGAGATCGAGTCGTCATCGAGGTTCGAGGCAATAACCAGAATTTCCCGTCCAACGAGGTTCTGCGGATTCTCTACGAAGGGGAGCCACCCACTCTATCCAGGACCAAGGATCTCGTGGCTCAAGGGCAATTTGAGCAATCTGTCGAGGAGTTCAAAAAGATCGATGCAGCATCACTGCCGTCGGAGGACATGAAGCAAGACTACCAATTCCTTCGTGGATACATCGCAGGGACACTGGCCATCAAAGGCAAAGGGGATCCGAAGAATGCATTGACGCTCATGACCAATTGGGTCAAAGACAACGCACAGTCGTATCAGTTCTATCCCGCCGCCGAACTCATGGGAGATTTGGCCGTGGCCGCCGGGACCCCAGATCAAGCTGCCAAATACTATGGTGGGCTGGCCGCTGCACCTTTTCCAGAACTCAAAACCAAGGGGAATTTCCTGCAAGGCAAGGCGTTGATGGCCTCGAAGCAAAATGCGGATGCCAAGAGCAAATTTCAGGCGGTTATGGAAGCCAAGCTTTCCGATCCTGTATCGCTCAAGTACCAAAAGATGGCACGAATTGGAATCATCCAGTGCGATGCTCTGGAGGGTAAAGCCAACGAAGCCATCGGCGATTTGGAAAAGATGGTCGACGAAGGTGACTCGACCGACGGAGAACTTTTTGCCGAGCTATTCAACACCCTTGGTTCGCTCTTTGCGGCCTCGGGGAGAAACGAAGAAGCCGTCCTGTCCTACCTGAAAACCGACCAGCTGTATGGGGCTCAGAGCGAACCGCATGCCGAGGCTCTGTATCGACTGACCCAACTGTGGACCAAAATGGGTTCCAGCCAACGTGCCGCAGACGCCAAGCAGAAGCTTGAAAAACTTTATCCGACCTCCCCTTGGGTCAGGAAGTAAGCCGCTAAGTAAGCAGCTATCTTGGAGCCTTTGGATTTCAAGCAGAACCAATTCGGGTCCAAAAAACGCGACGCTTTCTTTAGCAGATTTACCCCATCAGGCTAAGTATTCGCTAGAATTGTGACTTCGATACTAATCTCAAATCTCCTCACACGACTATCGACCCGAATGGGACTTAGCCAACAGTCCCCACGCATCTCGAACAACACTCGAACAACTCTCGAACACAGTCAACTTTTCCATTCCTAACGGAGTTACTATGCCGTCCAGATTTTGCATGTTGCCAACCCAACTCCTAGCCAGCGCTACGAAGATCGTCGCGTTTGCAGTTGCTAGCCTCTGGACTACAAACTTTGCGTTAGCACAGCAAGCCGCTGCCGAGGCTCCAACAAACGCAGCCAACGTGAACATGCTTGAAAAGTTCTGGGTCGGTTTGGGCCCGATGTACTTCATCATCTTCGCGGTCATGTCGGTCATCCTGGGGGCCTTGGTGGTCCGAGCCATTTTGGCCGTCCAGAGATCGAACTTTATCCCTGAGGACTTGGTTAACGGAATCGAAACGAGCTTGGCCGAAAACAATCCCCAAGCCGCCGCGGAGTTGGTCAAAGCCGACGAAAGTTTTCTCGGCAATTTGCTCAATGCAGGGCTTGGTCAATTAACCAAGGGGAAAGAAGCAGTCCTTGAGTCGATGCAGGTCGCCGGGGATGCCGAGACGATGCGAGTCGAGCATTTGATCGGATACATCGCGTTGATCGGCAACATCGCACCGATGGTCGGATTGCTCGGGACGGTCCAGGGGATGGTGACCTCCTTCGGGACGATCGCAAGCAGTCCGCAGACACCAAAACCAAGCGCCTTGGCAGGTGGTATCGAACAAGCCCTCTACACGACGCTTGTTGGACTTTGGCTGGCTATCCCCGCGATCGTGATCTACAACATTCTTCGAAACATGATCCAAAAGCAGATCATGCAAGCCGGTACCAAGGGCGAAGAGTTGATCGAAAAATTCCAGCAAGCCGCTAAGTAACGAAGCTCCGCAATGGCACTAAAACGCAAATTCGATACCAAGGCTGCCGAAGGTGATATGACCGCCATGATCGACATGGTGTTTCAGTTGATCATCTTCTTCATGGTGCTGATCAACTTTTCACAGGATGATCAGAACCAGTCGATCAAATTACCCTCGAGCGAGTTGGCCAAACCAGCCGAATCGCCACTGGAAAATCCAATCGTTTTGAATCTGGCTTTCAATGGCAATGTCTACATGGGCCCCGAGACTTCGTCCATCGCCGGTCTGCGACCGCTGCTCGAGCTAGAAGCCAACGTGCTTAAATCAAACGGCAAGAGCGCCAAGGACGCCAACGTCATCATCCGAGCCGACGGAAACACCGCTGGCGGGATGGTCCAAGAGCTCATCAAGAAATGTCAGGAATCGGGTTACGAAAAGTTCGCTCTGCGGGCTAAAGAAGAGGTCGGTCAGTAACAATCATGAAGTTCAAATCGCGAAGCAACGAAAAAGTTGAAATGCAGCTCACGTCGATGATCGATATCATCTTTTTGCTGCTGATTTTCTTTGTGATGACCTTCAAAATTGCAGCCCAAGAAGGGGATTTCAACATCCGCATGCCGATCGGTGGCGGGTCCGGGGCCGCCGACACAACGAACTTGCCGATCAAGCTACGACTGCGATCCAACACCGACGGAGAACTCGTCGATATCGTCGTGGATGAGACGCGATCGTTCGGGAACGACTTTGGGAAGCTGCGAGCTTTTATCCTGCAGCAGACCGGTGGGAACGCCCCTCCGAACCCCGAAGAAGGCCCAGAGGTAGAGATCGACCTGGATTATAATCTTCGCTATGCCCACGTCATCTCGGCGATATCAGCCGTCACCGGGCAAAGGCAGGGGGATCAAATCCAACGCTTGGTCGAGCGAATCAAGTTCGCCCCACCTCGCAAACCTCAGTGATCGTGATTAACGATCCTACGCTTTAGGGCTTTTTTGCTAATACAGCCTTGCGACGCTTCGGATAGAGATCCTTGCACATACCGCACACGGTTCCATCGCAACCACGTGCCGTGCAATGCTCGCGGCCGTAAAATATGATCTGCAAATGCAGCCGATTCCAGGACTCACTCGGAAAGAGTCTCTTGAGATCTTTTTCGGTCTGAACGACGTTTTTCCCGTTGCTCAGTCCCCATCGCTGGGACAGACGATGAATATGTGTATCGACTGGAAAGGCAGGCACACCGAATGCCTGAGCCATAACGACCGAAGCGGTTTTGTGCCCGACTCCAGGTAGCCTTTCCAACGCTTCGAAATCCTCGGGAACCTTGCCACCATGCTCCTGGACCAAGATCTTCGATAGCCCCGAGATCGCCTTGGCCTTCTGCGGACTTAGTCCGCAAGGCTTTATAATCTTTTGAATCTGAGCCACGGGTTGATTGCTCATGGCCTCTGGGGTATTGGCAAGTTCCCACAAGCTCGGAGTAACCCGGTTGACCATCTTGTCGGTACACTGGGCGCTGAGCACGACTGCAACCAGGAGCGTATAGGGATCGGTGTGCTCGAGTGGAACACCCGAGGCGCTCTTTGCGATTGGGTTCTCCTACGAGGAGCTCAAGCAACCGAAATTGGCGAGCGAGAACTACGAAGCGTTGCTCGCAGGGTATCCCAAGCATCCGTTGGTGAGGGATGC
>CAILTZ010000437.1 GCA_903837255.1 uncultured Pirellula sp.
AGGCATACACAAGCAGTGCAAAGCTCGCCGCATGCGACTCGGGGAAGCCATACTCGCCGAAGCCTCGGATTTGATGAAAGACTGTTTCGGCAAACTCTTCTTTGAGTCCGTTGGTTCGCATTCCTTCGACGAGTTTTATTTTGAACTGATCGATCACACCTGGGCGTCGCCAAGCGGCCATCGCGCGGCGGAGCTGGTCGGCTTCGCCGGGTGTAAATCCGGCGGCGACGACTGCCAGCCGCATGGCTTGTTCCTGGAAGATCGGCACGCCCATGGTTTTGCGGAGGACTTGGGCGATCGCTTCGGTCGGATACGGGGGTTGTTTGCCACTGCTGCGGGCGGCAAGGTACGGATGGACCATGTTGCCTTGGATCGGACCAGGTCGGACGATTGCCACCTCGATCACCAGATCATAAAAGCAGCGCGGTCGGAGCCTTGGGAGCATGCTCATTTGAGCACGGCTTTCGATCTGAAAGACTCCAACGGTATCGGCTTGGCAGATCATGTCGTAGACGCTCGGATCCTCTGGAGGGATGGTCGCGAGGGTCAAGGGCCTTTCATGAAGCTCTGCTAGCAGGTCCAGGCTGCGGTGGATCGCCGAGAGCATGCCCAGGGCCAAGCAATCGACTTTGAGGATCCCGAGTTCATCCAGATCGTCTTTGTCCCATTGGATGATCGTCCGCCCGGTCATCGAAGCGTTTTCGATTGGGCACAGTTCGCACAGGTTGCCTTGCGTCATGACCATGCCACCGGTGTGTTGGGACAAGTGCCGAGGGAAGCCCAGAATCGATTCGACTAGGTACAAGAAGCGTTTGCCTAGATCCGAGGCCGGATCGATGCCGACCTGCTCGCAGCGCGTCGCAAGGTTCTCGATCCCGCTGCGTCCATCGATGATTTTTGAAAGGCTATCGATTCGATCGTTGGTAAAGCCTAGGGCTTTGGCGCATTCTCGGGTGGCCGAGCGGATCCGATAGGTGGTCACCGCAGCGGTCATTCCAGCGCGGTGTCTGCCGTATTTTTCGTAGATGTATTGGATGACTTCTTCGCGGCGTTGGTGTTCAAAATCGATGTCGATATCTGGGGCTTCGTTGCGTTCGCGGCTGATGAAGCGTTCGAAGAGCAGGTCGTAGCGACTCGGGTCGACGCTGGTGACCCCCAAGCAGTAGCAGACAGCGGAGTTGGCAGCCGACCCGCGACCTTGGCATAGGATATCCCGCGATCGGGCGAATCGAACCAGGTCCCAAACGGTCAGAAAATACGGTTCGTAGCGAAGGTCTTCGATGAGTTTAATCTCATGGCGGAGCATCTCCACGACCCGCATCGGGACCCCTTTGGGATACCGCGCCTGGGCACCTTCCCAAGTGAGTTTCTTCAAGTAATCGATCGGTCGCATCCCTTCGGGGGCCCCTTCGGTGGGGTATTCGTAGCGAAGGCAATCGAGTTGAAAGTCGATGCGATTAGCGATTTCGACGGTGTTGGATATCGCCTCGGGGGTTTGTCGATAAAGCAGCGCGATCTGCTCGACGGTCCGCAAGGCTCGCTGGGCGTTGATAGGACGAAAGCGCGCGACTTGGTCGATCGTCGTCCCGGTCGCGATGGCTTGGAGGCAGTCGTGGAGGATCATGCGCTGCGGGTGGTGGTAGAGCGAACCGCCGGCGGCTACCAATGGAACGCGGCTTTGTCGGCTGAGCTCACCGAGCCTTTGGAGTTTCCCAGCGTCGTTGGCTTCCAGGTGTAGGTGGCTGATAAGGTAGGATCGATCCTGAAACAATTCGCCAAATTGAAACAGCCATGCAAGCCAGTTCGAGGAGTCGTAAGGATCAAAGTCATGGCCCACTGGGCACCAAGCCCGCGGGGGGATGGCGGGTACCTCCAAGGGCCCGTGATCAGGCCCGTGATCAGGCCCGTGATCAGGGTTGGGGTCAGAGTTGGTGTCAGAGTTGGTGTCAGAGTTGTCGGAGGTTTCGGGCTGGCCCCAATCCATCACGCGGCAGGAGCGTGCGTTTGGGAGGTTGGGGAGCAGTCCTGCGATCAGGTATTTAGAATGTGCGGCGATGTCGTGCCAGGAGAGTTCCGAGAAGCCTTTGGGGGCGCGCAGCCGTGCGATGCTCAGGAGCCTGCACAGATCGCCGTAGCCTTGGCGATTCATCGGCCAGACGACCAGCGGGGGGCCATCGACAGGGTTCAGTTCGCAGCCGACGATGAATCTCAAGCCTTGGTCCTTGGCGGCGGTATGGGCCCGGACGATGCCTGCCAGGGTGTCCCGGTCGCTGATCGCAAGCCCTGCGTAGCCAAGGAGTTTGGCTTGTTGGACAAGTTCGTGGGCGTGCGAGGCCCCTTCGAGGAAGGAGAAGTTGGATTTGCAGTGGAGTTCGACGTAGGAGTCCATAGGAGTTCAATCTAACGAACTTGGGAAATTTGGAGAACCAAGCCAGCGTTTTCACGGGGTATTCACAGATTCCAGTTGTTTTTTGGACCGGCTGGGGATTACAATCTTGGCAAGTGCTACGAAACGCATCGTAGCTATTGCGTATCCGTGCGGAAGGCTTCCGATTCTAGGCAACCTGGAATCCTTTTGCCTGGCTCGTTTCGAAAGGAGGTGATTAGTGAAATCTTGTTCTACTAGCCAAAGGGGTGGGGCGTCCTAAGCATGCCGGCGGGCTGCTTAAGACATGCAGCTCCAACCCCAGCTTGTGGATGAAGTGAATCTCATTTCACCAAAACAAGCTAAACTTGATGGTAATAGGCCCGGATCCATGCAATTAGCATGGATCCGGGTTTTTTCATTTCTGCTTCTTACCGATATCCTCTAGCGCCCCCGAAGAACTCCCTGAATCGCCCAGAAAAGGTATTTGTCGCACATGTCGGATTATTTGGTGGCCCTTTTGGTCGGCGTCGTCGAAGGCTTGACGGAATTTCTGCCCGTCAGCTCAACAGCGCATATCATTTTGACCCAGGCTCTCTTGGGGATGCGTTTGGACAACCCGTTTTGGAAGATGTTCACGGTGGTCATCCAGCTCGGGGCGATCCTTTCGGTGGTTGTGTATTTCAGGGCAAGGCTATTGGCGTTTGTCCAATCGTTCCTCGCTAGTTTTTCTAGGTCTAGGTCGCCCCAGAGCGAGTCCCAGAGCGGATCGGATCCAGCGGTGAGCAAGCCGTGGTGGCAGCATCCGTTGGCCTTGGTGCTGATCAGTTTTGTCGTTACCGCGATTCCATGTTACTTGATGGATGAGTTGATTGGGGAGAATCTCGAAAGGCCTTGGGTGATCGGCGCGTCGATGCTCTTAGGTGGCATCGCGATGCTCTGGATCGACAGGGTTTATTCTCCGATTGCCAAGACGCATTCGGTCGAGAGGATGACGATGGGCCAAGCGATTTTCATCGGTGCGGCACAGATCTTGGCAGCGACGTTTCCTGGAACGAGTCGATCGATGGCCACGATTGCCGCTGGACAGATCATGGGTCTCTCGAGGCCGGCAGCTTTGGAGTTTAGTTTTTTCCTCTCGATCCCGGTGATGCTTGCCGCGAGCGGCTTTAAGCTTCTGCAGTTCATCCTCAAGAGCCCCATCGAGATCGGGACTTCTGAGTGGCTCACTCTCGGGATCGGTTTTATAACCAGTTTCGTGGTCGCCTTGGCAGTGATCGCTTGGTTTATGAATTGGGTCAAGTCCCAGGGGTTTGCACCCTTTGCGATCTATCGCATGGTCGTTGGAGTGGCGGTCATCCTGTGGCTTGGAAGTTAGAAACAAAAAAGAACCGCCAATCGACGCTGATGCGACGCTAATGGTGTAGGTTCATTAGCGCCGCATCAGCGTCGGTTAGCGGTCAGGTTAGCTAGCGGTCAGGTTAGCTAGCGGCCAGGTTAGCTAGCGGCCAGGTTAGCTAGCGGCCAGGTTAGTTAGCGGCCAGGTTAGTTAGCGGCCAGGCTCTTTAGCGGCCTTTGGAATCCCGCTTGGCCTGAGTCCGTTTGCCTTTGCCCGAGACGTGACCGGCGATGTTGCTGGTGCGATTCGAGAGTTTCACGCGGTTTGCCTTGGCCCTGCCGGCGAGCTGAGCTTTGGCCTCGGTGGTTGGAACGACGATACCGGGCTTGGCGGTCGTCTTGACGACTTTCTTGGCTGGCTCGGCGAGCGTTGGAGAGGCACTTGCGACTGCGGCTCGTTTGGCGGTCCGTTTGGCGGCGGTTTGAACGAGAGTCTTCTTGACGGCTGCGGTCTTTGAAGTGGGCTTGGCGGCGGCAGACTTGGTAGCAACTGGCTTGCGAGCGGCCGGCTTGCTAGCGGCCGGCTTGGTAGCGGCTGGGGCAGCCACGGTCTTGGCTGGCGCAGCTTTCGCTGCTGGTGGTTTAGGAGTCGAGGCCTTGGCGGCTTTGTTGAGGGTTTTTTTGACACCTAGAAGCTCGGTCCGGGCTGATTGGCGAGAAACCCTTGCGGTCGCTGTGCGCTGCTTGGTTGTGGGCTTCTTCGGGGCGGCTTCGACGGTGGTGATGGTCGAGGCAGTCGCAAGGCGAGCTTCGTAGGCCACCACGGCATCATGGATAGCCTGTTGCTTGGCGTACGACCTGGAATCGAGGTTTGGCTCGCCGGTCTTTTTGCTTTGGCTACGGGATTGTCCCCGAGCGAGCTTTTGCCATTTGTCGGAGAGTTTTCTCGCGTTGGCAGCGTTCTTTTTGAGTTCGGCGGTAGAGAGTTTTTCGATCGCCGGCGATCGGCTCGAGGAAATCAAACCATACTCAGCTGGGGTGCAAATCGAACGGATTTCATCCAAAGACAAGCTCATAACAAACGCTCCAAAGAAGTATACAACAAGGCATAAAAACCAAAACAAAGTTGTCCATCAGGAACAACGGATGCTAGATCTACGAGTCGTCTAGTGTAGATCAAACTTCGCAAGTGGAAAGAGGACAGAGCCAATCGACAAGATAGTGGTGCGAATGCTAAACTCGTCGGCTAATCGATCAAAGCCAAGAGATCGAATCAGCTCTTTTTGATCGTGGCTAGGCATGATTCGAGTTCCGTCGCTTGTTTGACCACATCCCCATTTAACTCAAAGCCGTAGTTAATCACTTTCTGATTACCGTCAACAAAACCGGCTGTAAATCCGATGATTTCTCCGGTTCGATTCGTGATAAGAGTTTTGATCATACTGACAGGTAGCTCGCTAGAGCCTTTGGAAATCAAAGCCGTAGAGTCTTTGAAATTCCAATGAGGTTGTTTTTGAACCCATGAAACCGTCGCGCCGCGTAGAGCCTTGCCGCGATCATCGCTTCTATCTGCAAGGAGTCTGGAATCCTCGACTTTGGTAATAATCCAGAGTTCCGTAGCCTGTCCCTGTTGGTTTTTCGCAGCCCAGGTTTCGGTGGGCGAGTCCTCTGGCAGACCGAATACCTTGTTCGATTCGCGCACAAACCTTTCTGGGAGTTCGTATTGAAAACCTCGGAAGGAGGCTGTCTTGGTCCTCCCTGATGGCTTGCCTGTTGCACCACCTGGACCAGACTATCTGGCTTGCCCAGGCCCACCGGCTCCCGGTGCTCCGAATCCGGGTGCTCCGGCTCCCGGTGCTCCGAGGCCAGGAGGGCCACCGCCCAAGCCAGGGGCACCCATCCCCGGCGGAACCAATGCTGATAGCTCTTCGAGAACCTTATCGAACTCCGCTTGGCTCTTGGCGTTCTTTAGGTTGTTTAGCGGTGCATTGGCAATGAGCAAAACGGTCGCTAGGCCTTGCTGAATCTGCTCGGGCTTCATCGAATCGATCCCGGCCTTGGCCTGGGCCATCGTCGCGTCCCAGTTGTTGACCAAATCCTCGGGTAGCCAGCGACCTTCGCTCAAAACGAGGTTGATCGGTGGTGGTGGCGGAGGAGCTCCTGGAGTCTGGTCCATCGACAGGGTCGCCGTGGTCGATGAAGTCTTATCGACTCGGTAATTCGGCCCAGCCTGAGTAAGGCTCTTGGCTTGCTCGTACTGACTGCGGATAGGATTGTCTTTGGGCAAACCGAGGATCACTTTCTCGGCGGATTTCGAAAGTTTGGTCGTGTACCCATCGAGCAGGCCTCGCATGTCCCCTTTTTGCATCCTCTTGCCATCGAAGAGGTCTTTGGAGACCAGATTGTCTGCAAAATCGATCAGACCTGGATAGGAGGGCTCGACCTGTGAGACCATGTCGCTCGGGATCTGCAGCACGGAGCTGTTGAGGATGAACTTCTGCTGCTTGCGCAGGATGTCGATGATGGAGGTCCGAGTCTTTCGGATCATGTCAAAGCTACGGGAATCGACTTTGTTGGCAAAAGCCACCATGAGTTCCTCAAGCTGCTTTTGCTTCGATGCGGGCATAGCGTCCCACATGACGCTGTAGTTGTCCTTTGTGGTTTGTCCATAGATTAAATCGATGAACTCTTTCGGATCCATGTTGTCCTGGAACTTGGTCACCGGATGTCCAGCCCCAGGATCGCTTGTACCCGGCGACGCTGTAGGTGCTGAATTGCTTGGGGTGCTAGGGTTCTTTGGACTCGAAGGCTTGGGGCTCGAGAGCCCACCTTTGGACCTGGCAAGCTCCAAACTTTCGGGGCTTAATCGCTCGAATGGAATCTTGATCTCCTTACCGTCCAACTTCTTTAGGACTAGCTGCTCACCCTCGATCCGAACAAACTGCGCGTCGACTTTAAAACGACCTGTGTTGTCGGCCCATTGAAGGTATTTTTCCTGAGCGATTGCGCTGCCAGAGAGGATCGCAAGGCTTGCTAAAGCAAACAAGCCAAAGCGTGAAGTTCGCGAGGAACAACTGCGTTTCCCGGTAACATCGGATGCGTGATGAATCATCGAAAAATAACTCCGAAAAGTGATAATCGTCCGCCTGTGAAACGGACTCTGCTAAACCAATAGGATACGTTGAAAACAGGCTTTGCTCCACCGATTTTATAGTTTCTTCGCTGAGCTACGTGGAAAAATTCCATGGCACAAGCGGTCTGCTTGCTACAATTTTGGCTTTCTAGATCGAACAATCCCACACTTGATCCCATCCAGTTATGAGTATTCCCACCATGTTTTTCCGCTGCGTTGTGCAAGTTTGCTTGCTGCTATCGGTGCTTCTGCTGGCTGACGGGAACCTGCGCGGTTTCGCCCAAGATCCACCGATCAAGCTGATTTTCGACACCGACATGGGGAACGACTGCGACGATGCACTTGCCCTGGCCATGATCCACTCTCTGCAATCCCGAGGCGAGTGCGAATTGCTCGCCGTCACGATCACCAAAGACCACGAGTTGGCAGCCCCGTTCGTCGATTGCGTGAACACGTTTTACGGTCGAGGCAACATCCCGATCGGGGTATGTCGAAACTCTGGTAAAACCACCGATGCGGGCAAGTACAACCAAGTCGCCAAGATCACCGACGGTGGCAAACTCCGCTTCCCACACGATCTGCTCTCGGGCAACGACGCCCCAACGGCCGTCGAAGTCCTTCGGCGAACGCTAGCGACCGCTGCCGACGGTTCGGTCGTGGTCGTCCAAGTCGGCTTCTCGACGAACCTGGCAAACCTGTTGGCATCTCCGGGCGATGCGATCCATCCGCTGAGCGGACGAGAGCTCTTTGCCAAAAAAGTCAAAATCGTTTCGATCATGGCCGGTGCCTTTACCAAGATTCCCGACGACAAAGGGCAGCTGGTCGATCACCGCGAGTACAACGTTACCGAAGACATCCTATCGATCAAAAAACTTGTCGATCTGTGCGATGTGCCGATTCTCTGGAGCGGCTTTGAGATCGGACTCAATCTGACTTATCCCCACCAGAGCATTCTTGAGGATTATCGCTACGTCGCCCATCATCCGGTGTCCGAAGCCTACATCGCCTACATCCCTCCACCCCACGATCGGCCGACTTGGGATCTAACAAGCGTTTTGGCAGCCGTTCGCCCCGACCGAGGTTACTTTCAATTGAGCAAGCCAGGCAAGGTCACTGTCACCGACGATGCGCTCAGTCGCTTTGAAGATGATCCTCAGGGCAAGCATCGATTTTTGATCCTCAATCCCGCGAGCGTCGAGAAAACGCGAGAAGCCCTCGTGCAGCTATCCAGCCAACCGCCGAGCCGCTAACGACAAGCCATTTTGATTCCAGAGGAATCGAAGACAGCCCTCGGCGATCGACAGATTGGCACAAGTTGCTTGATCAGACTCTGCCATTAGCGAATATTAGCGTCCATCAGCGGTTCAAAAACCGGACCGCTAATGCACGCTGATGGAACGCTGATGGAAGAATCAAGCAGTCCCCGAGTTTATATCACATAGGCTGGGTTGCTTTGGCGTCGTTCTTGGGGCCTAACACGATGCGGAAGTATCCGGTGGGTAGCTTCTCGTTTTGACCGGCAGCATCGGTCGATGGAGAGCCGATGGGCTTGGACTCAAAGCCCACGGTGACGGCTTTGCGCTGCTCGGGCTTGAGCTCCATATAGATTCCGTCTTTTTTGTTGTACTCGGATTGGGATTCGAAATACATCTGCGTGACGAGTTCCGGGCGTGTGGGGGCCACGAGCCGGTAATGGATGTGGGGTGTGCGACCGGGGTATTTTCCGGGCTGGATGGTGCGGAAGGAAAAAGCTCCATCAGCGCCGGTGAGGATCCTCGCCCAGTATTGGAAGTTCGGGTCGGCGGGCCGGTCGTTTTTGTCTTGCGGGTGGTTGTAGCGACCGCTTGCACAAGATTGCCAGACCTCGACGATGACTTGATCCAAGGGTTTTTCGTCCATATCGACGACGACTCCGCGCACGATAATCTGCTCACCGTCTGCTACTGGGCTTTGCGGATCGAGCCGCGTCAGGTCCGCATCGTAATATTTCTGTTTTGCAATCTCGGGAACTGGATAGAAGGGGCCTTTGGTCGCCGAAGCTGTCGGCGGTTCCCATGAAAATCCGCGTTGGACTAGACTTGCCCCAAAACCGCTGGCTACGGCAGCTTTGGCTAGAAAACGTCTGCGATTGCTTGCTGATGACATTGCTTGGACCCTGCGAAACTTTACTCAACGGAACTGGTAAATACCTCTCCTATTGTACCATTTAATCCGGTATTTGCGAAAATCCCTTCACGAGATTCTCACTAAGACTTGCCTGCATTGCAGTTTGGGATGAAGTATTTCCGATGTGGAAGGGCGTAGAGCGTTCATGATTTATTGAAGTGGGCAAGAAACACATCCACCATGTCGACAACCCTGGATTATCGATCAAACGCCAATCGAAGTGCTCGCCCAGCGGTGTTTCCCATGCTCGATATCAAAGCGAAAAAGCCTGTGAGTAGCCCCGAACGAGTCGCATGGTCGCGTCCCTACGCTTGGTCGACCATCATCCCTGCGGTACGCCGACAAGAATCGATTGAAGGTGTCTTGGTAGGTTGCGCGATAGGCGAGAGCATTGCGCGGCTGAGTCCATCGAAGCGAGATCGGCTAAGCAGGAATCCAGTTCCATACGACCCAGGCAAATTGGTTCCATCGCACCGGACCGAGGGGATGATTGTAACGGTCCAATCGGTGTTGCTCTCGCAAGCGATGTCTGAGCAGTTCCTCTCATGCCTCAAGAAGCGTTTGGGTTGGTACCAACGACTCCAACCGATCGCTTACGCAAAGAACCTCGTGCGATCGGTTTCGGGAGCAAGCGACTTCATCGCACCCTTTGGCGACGATCCGCTGGTCCGGGCGCTGGCCCTGAGCGTGCTGATGCAAGGCCACCACGACGGGGCGTTGGGCTGGGTCCAAGACTCG
Source organism: uncultured Pirellula sp. (assembly GCA_903837255.1). Taxonomy (GTDB): domain Bacteria; phylum Planctomycetota; class Planctomycetia; order Pirellulales; family Pirellulaceae; genus JBKCUI01. Next base: position 9,741 of record CAILTZ010000437.1, read on the forward strand.
ACGCAAATGAGCTATGCAAACCGTTGGGTAACGCAAGCGGGTTTTTTGGTAGCTACGGCAGCACAGGTTGCACAGTTTCACCGAACCCCCCATCAGACAAATCCTTCGAAACTCTTAGAGGACTTGAAGGCAGCTACCGGCTCGAAAGAGATTGAGCAGCGGCTCGATGCATTGCTTGACGCTCAAGCTCAAGGAGTATCGGTGCCTTCGGTCAGCAAGATCCTTTCTGGTCGAGATCGTTGGCAAGATCATGTGGTCGACAATGCGCTTCTTGCCATCTACACCTATGTTCGAAACCCGGACAGGATCGAAGGCGGTATCGGGGAGCTTGCTCAGCTCCAAGGGGATTTGCGGGGGGTGATGTCCATCTATGCATCCCTGGCGACGATCCACTCAGGAGTCGCATCGATACCGAGCCTGTGGCGAGACCGATTGTCGTTGTATCCTTATTCGTCAGCTTGGATACAGCATTGTGTCGATCGATGTGCCGACTGGCCGCATGGTCCCGAGGACATCCAAGCGACCCGATGTCTGCCGTCGCATCCCATCGGTCAGATCATAAGAAACCTCTCTCGCGGCTGCATGTAACGAGTCTTGCAACACCCCAAAAGCGCGCAGGGGCCACTCCCGCTGGAGCTCTGTTGGCCAGCGAGCATGACCGGAGCATGGTGTGCTCGTCCCGTAGTACGGCGATTACGGCGGAGGACTGGGATGTTTTTCGATTAGGTGAGCTAACGAGCTAGCTTACAAATGCCCACCCAAGCTTCTCCCATTCAGGGTTTACCCACAACCGACAAGACTCGCAAGATCGACCTGCTTTACGTGGGTTTCTTCCGATATACTGCAAGCATCGCCAAAGATGTTCCGAATCTCGAACGATTCGATCATAGCTTTCCTGTTGCCAGATCGTACCGGATTGATTGAGGTGCTTGTTTATCCTCTTCGCAGTGACTGCTTTACAGCTTCCAAGAATATCCTCCAACTCCAAGTTGGCTGTCAGCAGCGGTCGTAGGATGCAATGGACATGGTTGGACATGACGACGCTCGCGCCAAGTTCATAGCGAATTTGATGAAAGCATTTAAGCGATTCGTCAACCATTTGCGAAAGCTGTTCGTCTTGCAAAACACAGCTTCCCATTCCTTGATCAAGCCAATATTCGACGCGTTCGATAAGAACTCGAAGTAAATGATCCAAAGCCTGTTTGCTTTGGGGTGGCGGATTTTTAGCCAACCATTCCTTTCGAAGTCGCCTCAATAGTTCGCTACATTCCGAGGGGATGGAATCGGCGAGTCGAAAGGTCACAAAATAAGTGGCCCCTTGCTGCCTCCAATGGGGTAGGTTCCGCATGTAAATCCTCATCGGAAGATCTTCACGAAAGCCCTGAAAATCCGGTGGGGGGTCAAGGTTCCAAGTGTCTTCGCCACGCACAATCGTACTCCTAGTTCAAGCTCGCACTTTTAATACTCGATTGAAAAATTTGGAAACGTTTATCATTGTACTCGCA
>CAILTZ010000438.1 GCA_903837255.1 uncultured Pirellula sp.
CAAAAAGTTCCCTAGGTATCTGCCGCAGCCATTGCTCAAAACCGATGCCAAGACTCCGAAAGCCGGTGGGATTTTAAACCAATCCAAGCGGAGCGAAAGGACTATTGACCCTTGGCCATCCGACCAACCTCGGCCAGCAACCAATCGATTGCACTCTGCCGGCTGGTCAACTGCCCATCGAGTTGCATCGATCGAGCCTGTGATAGTAGTTTGCCGAATGCAGGCCCAGGCTTCAGGCCAGCTTGGATTAAATCACCACCATCGACCCAAGGGTCTGGATTCCATTCTTGGTCCGGTCGAGAGAGCCGCTCTTTGCATCGATCGAGCCCCTCTGAGGACCAATGGCGAAGTTCGCAAAGCAGCTGTGCGACGAGCAACGACTCAGCGATCCAGCCTCTCAGAAGTTTGGGCTGCACTTGCGACCAAGCCAACTCGTGAGCCATTGCGATCACCGACGAAGCTTCGACCACGATGCAAGCCGCCTCGATGGTCAGTTTAGGGAGTTTCCATCGATGCTGGATGGTCTCCAAACCGCTTCGCCAAGCAAGGTGATCGATTAGGTGAAGATCACTTTCGCAGATGCCTTGAGCACCCCAGGGATGCCTCAGGGATGCAAGCACGACGGGTAATTCCAGAGGTTCTTTAGGCAAGGCTCCGAAGAGCTCACGATCGCTCGCTGGCAGAAGTTCGGCAGCGATGTGCTTGAGCAAACCGCAAGCATCGAGCTCCGACCATGCCCAATGGCGACTGGGATGCGCGAGGATCTTTTCAAGCTCCATGCCGATGCGTTCTGAGCTGACAAGCTCGATGCCTTGGGAGGATTCCTGGATCGATTGGCGTGTGGCAGCCTCAAGCTCAAAGCCGTAACGCGACGCAAAGCGAATCGCGCGGAGCATCCGGAGTTTGTCTTCGCTGATGCGAGCATAGGGATCCCCGATCGCGCGGAGGATCCGACGGCGAAGATCTTCTTGGCCACCGACAAAATCGATCACGGTCTGACCGATGGGGTCATAAAAAAGGCCGTTGATCGTAAAATCGCGGCGCTGGGCATCCTCTTCGGCAGTCGCATACTCGACCCAATCGGGGCGGCGTCCATCGGAATACGAACCGTCGGTCCTGAAGGTTGCTACCTCGACTTGGCATCGTTTTTTGGCGATGCGACCGTGAATGAGAACCACACCAAAGGCCTCGCCGACGGCTCGTGTGTGCTCTGGGCCAAAGATCTCGCGGACTTGGTCAGGTGTGGCGTTTGTGGCGACGTCAAAGTCCTTAGGGGTAAGCCCTAGCAGTGCATCGCGCACGCATCCTCCGGCGTAATAAGCGACGTAGCCACGATCGACCAAGCGTCGGACGATTTCGTGTGCGAACTGCCGATCGATCGAACTAGCTGGAAATAACGGTTCCTGGGAATGCATCGATTTGGTTGCTTGTTCCGTTCCTTTTAAAAGAGCCTATGATGATCGAGCCTGAGATTTCCACCAACCGTCAAAGTAACTTATGAGCACCGATTCTAACGAAACGAATCCCCCGCGCCAGCCTGGCTTCCCCTCGCGTCAGCCTGGCTTTACAGAGCACCAGAGCAATCCCGCTCAGGCCTCACTTCCCGCCGACGCTTCCGTTCCTGCCGGGGCCTCGCGGGATCAGGGACGCCATGCGGTCGTCGGAATTCTCTACGAAGACCGACACTTCCTGGTCATCCGGCGTTCGCAGCATGTTCGTGCTCCTGGGCTGATTTGTTTTCCTGGGGGTGGGATTGAGCCAGGGGAGGATATGGAAACGGCCGTCAAGCGGGAGCTGCTCGAGGAACTTAGCCTTCCGGTCCAGGTCCGAGGACATCTGTGGACGAGCCAAACCCGCTGGGGAACTAAACTCGAATGGATAGTCTGCCAGCGGGACCCTAGCCATCCTCCGTGTCCAAATCCTCAAGAAGTCGAAGAGTTTTTATGGATGAGCGTCGAAATGCTTCAGCGCCGAGACGATCTTCTCGGTAGCATGCCCGACTTTTTGGCAAGCTTTCTTGCGGGCGAATTTACAGAGCACTTTCAAGACACCTAAGCAACCCCTCTTTCAGGTCGAAACATGCAACTCAGAGTGATCGATAGCCACACCGGCGGAGAACCGACGCGAACGATCGTATCAGAAGTCCCACTCATTGGTTCGAAGGTCGCCGAGCGACTAGCCTTCATGCGAGAGCATTTCGATTACCTTCGCACGGCTCTGATCCACGAACCACGCGGGTCGGAGGTGATGGTCGGTGCTCTAGTCCTCGAACCGATCGATCCTAAAAACACCGCTGGGGTGATCTTCTTCAACAACGTAGGATACCTTGGGATGTGCGGCCACGGCACGATCGGCGTGGTCGAGACCTTGCGTTGGCTCGGAAGACTCCAACCTGGAGTCCATTCGCTCGAGACATGCGTTGGAGAAGTCCAAGTGCTGCTTCACGAAGATCGACGCGTGACCTTGGACAATGTCCCCAGCTATCGCATAGCCAGCGACCATCCCATAAAGCTCCCAGGCGATCAGCCCCAATCAGGCCAGTCCCTGTTGGCCGATGTCGCTTACGGAGG
>CAILTZ010000439.1 GCA_903837255.1 uncultured Pirellula sp.
GATCTCGATGGTGCTGAGCCTATGCCCCGAGACGTTGATCACATCGTCGATCCTACCCATGATCCAGTAGTAACCGTCTTCATCGCGCCGAGAATTGTCGCCGGTAAGGTACATGCGGGGGACTCGCTTCCAATAAGTCTCCTTGAACCGCTCGTCGTCACCCCAAACGCCGCGGAGCATCCCTGGCCAAGGTTTCTCGATGCACAGCATCCCACCTTCGTTGGTCCCGACCTCGGTCAAGTCCGAATGCAGGATCCGGGGGACGATCCCAGGCAACGGCTTGGTGCACGACCCGGGCTTGCAAGGAATCGCGCCCGGGAGCGGGGACATCATGATGCCACCGGTCTCGGTCTGCCACCAGGTATCGACGATCGGACAGCGTGAGCCTCCGATTTTGTTGTAGTACCACATCCAAGCTTCCGGGTTGATCCCTTCTCCGACGCTGCCTAGGAGTCGAAGGCTCGATAGATCGTGCTTATCGACATGATGATCACCCCACTTGATGAAAGCGCGGATGGCCGTCGGTGCCGTGTAGAGGATCGTGACTTTGTACTTCTCGATCAGTTCCCAGAAGCGGTCTTCGGCGGGCCAGTTCGGTGCTCCTTCGTAAAGGACTTGGGTGGCACCTGCCGAGAGTGGACCATAGACGATGTAACTGTGACCGGTGATCCAGCCGCAGTCGGCTGTGCACCAAAATACGTCTTGGCCGGGTTTGTGGTCAAAGACCCACTCGAATGTTCGCTTGACATACAGGTTATAGCCTGCCGTTGTGTGCTTGATCCCTTTGGGTTTGCCGGTCGAGCCTGAGGTGTAAAGGATAAAGAGCGGGTCTTCGCTATCGAGCTCAGCGGCGGGAAAATCGTCGGGTTGATTAGCGGTCAGTTCGTGCCACCAAAGGTCCCTTCCCGAATGCATCTTGGTATCGTTCCCCGCGCGACGCAGGACAATGCAGTGCTCGACAGTGGGGCTTTTGGCAAGCGCCTCGTCGACGGTTTGCTTGAGGGTTAACAGTTTGCCACGCCGCCAACCTCCATCGGCTGTGATGACCAACTTGGCTTGCGCGTCGTTGTTGCGATCCGCGATGGCCTCGGCGCTAAAGCCGCCGAAGATCACCGAATGGATCGCTCCGATGCGAGCACAAGCCAGCATGGCCACGGGTAGTTCCGGGACCATCGGCATGTAGATGCTAACGCGGTCCCCTTTTTGGATCCCCAGCTGGGTCAGTGCCGCAGCGAATCGGCAGACCTCTTTGGTCAGCTCAGCATACGTGATCGTACGGGTATCGCCCGGCTCGCCTTCCCAGTGAAAGGCGACACGTTCCCCTCGGCCTGCCTGAACGTGGGCGTCGAGGCAGTTGTAGGATACGTTCGTCTTGCCTCCGAGGAACCATTGGGCCAGAGGCTCTTGCCATTCGAGTGTTTTGGTAAAAGGTTGGAACCAATGCAGGTGCTCTTTGGCCTCCGACTCCCAGAATTTTTCGGTGTCGGCGATCGACTCTTCGTAGATAGCCTGATAAGCCTCCATCGACCCGATACTAGCGTTTCGCGAAAATTCGCCGCTTGGGGGAAACACCCGCGTTTCATTCATCACGTTGGCGATTTGCTTGGTCGTTTTTGCTTCAGAACTGTGCTCGGAGGTCATTGTTTTGCTCGAAGGGACAGAAGAGGGACCGGGTAGTTTAGCAAGCTAGATTGCCAGTTGGTTTAGCCAGTTAGCTCAGCCGGATCACTTGCCCGGATGGTTTAGAAAAAAAAAAGGGGGGGGGAAGAA
>CAILTZ010000440.1 GCA_903837255.1 uncultured Pirellula sp.
CCTTCGAGACTCTTGATGCCATTACCCTTCCCGACGACTTGGGAAATATTCTTGACGTCATCGAGGGTGATAGGTTCGGCGTTGTAGCGTTTCTCGAAGACCTCACGGCGGACGGCAGCCTCGAGGGCCTTGTCCGGGAAGAGATCTTGCGAGTAAGCATCCGAGCTAAGCAGTGCCAGGGAGATCAGGCCCGGGGAGATTAGATACAGAGCCCAAACAAAAAGAGGGTTCCAATGAGCTAGGCGAATGCCCACTGCGGTACTGGTTTGCATCCGTACGATTTCCTGTGGTTCGAGGCGGTTCGGTGGTGGTGGGAATGTACCACCACTTTAGCTAAAACCGCCAGCGATTTCCACTGCGTATCTTCTGCTGTGCAAATCCGCGTGGGTGCAAATCCGCGTGTGCACCCTGCGCGTTGGAGATCCCAAACCGCACGACTCAGGGTTGCTAGGCCACCGCTGCTAAGTCAACCTGAACATCCGCGCAGCGCGAACCACCGAAGTGGAAGCGTCTCAAATCGAAACGATTTGTGTCTACTTGCGCTTTTCGGTGTGCAGCGTCACGCGTCGAAGTCTGGGTGAATACTTCTTGAGTTGCAGCTTCTCAGCACCCGGTTTGCGAAACAAAACGTAGTTGATGTCACCGGTTTCCTGGCAAACCAAGTAAGTTGTTTCTTTCTTTTTCTTGCTCTTGGCCATGGCTTTTCCAGACTCGCTCCGAAATATTTAGCGAAAAGGTATGAAGGTTGCGTATTATGCGAACGGATTGCCCTGTTGGCTAGCTCAACTCGGGAAAATCTGCCTTTTGAGCGGGTTTCGGAACCCAATGGCCGAAAAAACGTCTAAGGACTCGTGGGTCGGCGTTTGGTTTTTCGCGGAATTTCCGATTTTTCCGGAAAAAACGACCCGTCGGGGCCCGAATTTTGCCTGTACACACCTACGGATCAGCTCGACGGGGTGTCCCATAAGCGAACTTTGGTAGGAAACGAAACATTGTGAGGAAATTGATGACCAACTTGAATCAACCAGCGTCTGAGCAAGTTCGCGAGTGTGGTTTGCGTTCGTGGGTTTCGGGCGCTACCAAGGGAAAGATGCTCGTTCGACGGATCCTCGGGGAGAGTGTCCAAGCTAGCCACCGGGAAACGCGTCAGATCCGCTTCGAACCGCTCGAACGCCGCGAGCTCATGGCCAGTGACTTCTATCAGGCAGCTTCCGAACAATCCCAATCGCTGCTAGCCCAGCAGTATGCGGCGCCGGCTTGGCAGGTCGCAAACCCAACTGCAAACTCCATCGCATCGGGTTTGGTTGCCGAGGGAGAAGCCACCGCCGCGCAAGATCTTGTCGCATTTGCCAAGGCTCTCTCAGCCGCAGGCGCGAAGTTCTACGGGGCCGACTGGTGCCCGTTTTGCACGGAGCAAAAGAACCTATTCCTCGAAGGAAAAAACTATCTGCCGTTCATCGAGATCAGCAACCCGGACCGCACACCGAATGCAACCGCGACGGCAGAGAACATCACTACCTACCCGACCTGGAAGTTTGCCAATGGCCAAGTTGCAACCGGTCTACAAACCTTGCAGCAGCTTTCGACGATCTCCGGCGTGGCGATTCCTACCGGCACTCAACCGACATTTGTTGAGGTCTCTAACCAAACGGTTCGGGTCGGTTCCCCCGTTCACGTTCCGATCGATACCTACGACCCCAACGGTGGTCCACTGACTGTGACCGTGTCGAGCAGCAATCCCAGCGTCATTTCCGCCCAGTTGGTTAGCAATCCCAAGTCGGTTCGCATGGTGGTCAACGGTTACGGTGAGATGGTCTTCCGGCTCTTTGCCGATGAAGCTTCCCGACCGGTCAATCAGTTCGAACAGCTTGTTAACTCGGGCTTTTACAACCAAACCGCCAGCAGCGATATCATCTTTCACCGAGTGGTTGATGGATTCATGATCCAAGCCGGTGATCCTACTGGAACTGGATCGGGTGGATCGACCCTCGGAGATTTCGACGATCAATTCAATTTGAATCTGCAACACAACCGATCCGGGGTTCTATCCTATGCCAAGGCTGGACCAGACACGAACGATTCGCAGTTCTTTATTACCGAAGTAGCCACTCGGCATTTGGACTTCAAGCACTCGATCTTTGGGCAGTTGATCGAAGGTGAAGCAATTCGCGAAGGGATTTCGCGAACCAAAGTAGCCGCCCAATCCTCTGGCGAGGTCAGTCGCCCCGTCAACGAAGTAGTCATCAAGTCGATGGAAATCTTCAACGACACCAAGAACGGCTTGGTGCGGCTCAAATCCTTGGCCAGCAGTGGGACGTCGACCATTACCGTCACGGTCACCAACAGTACCGGCCAGTCTTTCTCCCGTTCGTTTACCGCCTCGGCAGCCGCAGATAACTCCAACGGCGCACCGTTCCTCAACGACATCACCGTCCCTCCGATCGCAGCAGGCCAGACCGTAACGGTTCAACTCGGTAGCCAAGACAAAGAAGGGGATGCCGTCGCCTACGATGCTACCCGTCAAGGCACGGTGCCGTATCAATTGAACATGAACAGCCAGACCGGTCTGTTGTCAGTGACTGCTCCGACGAACTTCAGTGGGAACTTCTCCGTTCGCGTCAGTGTGCGGCCTGCTAGTTCCACTGCCGCAAGCAGCTCCGACGATGCTCAAGTCCTAACGTTCAACGTTCCTGTGACCGTAGCGGCACCAACGTCCGTAGATCTGATTGCTGCGAGCGATACAGGCTCGAGCGATTCGGACAACCTCACCAGCGCCGGGAGCATGCAGTTCTTGGTCTCTGGTACGACCACCGGAGCCAATGTGGAGCTGAAGATCGGCACCCAGGTCATCGGTTCGGCCGTTGCCTCTGGAGCCACTACCACGATCACCACCACCCAGATCGCTCCTCTTGGAAGCGGCACCTATTCGATCGTCGCGGTGCAGACCGTAAGCGGCACAACTTCAGCCGCCTCTCCAGCCCTTTCGATCGTTTATGACAATGTTGCCCCAGCAGCGATCGCCAACAGCGGCTTGCCAACTCGCGCTAACGTTGGCACTCCGCTGAACTTTGACCTCAATCACCCCGAAGAAGGCCAGGGCTTGCGTTACGTTCTGGACAGTGCACCGGCCGGGATGACCATCGATCAGCAAACCGGTTTGATCTCCTGGACCCCGGCGGCGAACCAACTCGGTCCGCAAACCGCTGTCTTGAAGCTTCAAGACAAAGCTGGAAACATCACCTCTCAGACTCTGGCTATCGCCGTGGCTGACACGGCCAAGATCGCGGTGGATATGTTCCTCCAAAACCTCAATGGTCAGCCGTTGACGAGCATCTCAGCCGGCCAAGAATTTCTGGTCAAGCTGGTCGTGCAAGACCTTCGAATCACCGGTTCAGGGACCGGTGAAGGGGTCTTCACGGCGTATGTCGACTTGAACTACGATGCTGCCAAGGTCGAGCCAGTGGCAAGCAATCCAATCACCTTTGATCCTCTGTTTCAAAACGGAAAATCCGGGGACACCGCCACTGCTGGCCTGATCAACGAATTAGGTGCGTTTTCGTCTCTAACCGCTGGTCCAGGTCGAGATCCTCAGAACTTTATCACCGTGAGGATGCGAGCTAAGTCTGGCGGGGTGGCCAAGTTCTCGATGGACGAGGCCGACGAGGGAAACAAGGCCTTTGGACTATTCCTAGATTCGGCCAGCTCCGGAGTCCCAGCCAACCGAGTCCTGTTTGATTCTAAGTCTCTAACGATCAGCACCAGTTTTACTGCTGCTGATGATAGTTTCAGCGTCAACGAGGACTCCGCAAACAACTCGATCGATGTCCTCGCCAACGACACAATCTCGAGCGGTTCGAACGCAGTTTTGTCACTGCTCTCGGTTTCGACCCCTGACAAAGGTGGCACAGTATCGATCGCCAGTGGCGAGAAGAGATTGGTCTATACCCCGGCGCCAAACTTCAACGGGACCGAAAAGTTCACCTATGTCGTCAAAGATCAGACAGGTGCCACTGCTACTGCGACCGTGACGATGAATGTCCAACCCGTCAACGATAACCCAGTGGCGGTCAACGATGTATTCGACACCGTCAAGTCGAACCAAACGGACGTGTTCCTCAACGTACTGGGCAACGATACCCTCGGCCCGGACTCTGGAGAGACTCTCATTGTCACGGCTCTTGGAGCAACCAGCCAAGGTGGTACGGTCAAAATCTCGACGGGAGGCAATGGAGTTCTCTACACGCCCAAAGCCAATTTCGTCGGTTCCGAATCGTTTACCTACACCATCAGCGATGGTAAAGGTGGAACCGCAACAGGCAACGTTACGGTAAATGTTAAGGTTGCGGTTCCCACTCCGACGGTTACTGGCGAATCCTTCACGATCCTCGAAGACAGCGCCGAGACGCAATTCGATGTGTTGGCAAACGACCTGCCAGCTGAGACTGGAAACACGCTCTCGATCGCTTCGGCTAAGGCCAACAGTGGCACGGTCAATACAAACACAGCCAAGGATCGGATTCTCTACAAGCCGAATGCGAATTTCGTCGGAACCGACTTGATCGTCTACACCGTGCGAAGCAGCAACGGCGGCACTGCCGATGCGACTGCAACGATCACCGTCACCTCGGTCAATGATGCACCCAATGCCGTTGCCGACACTCTGACGGTCACCACCGCCGCGAATCAAAGCATCAATGTGCTGGCCAACGATACCAATGTCGATGCCAACGAAACGTTGACGATCTCTGCAATAACGCAGCCCGAGAGCGGCAAGGGAACTGTCGCGATCGCGACCGATAAAAAGTCCTTGCTCTACAGTGCCCCATCGGCAAGCTTCACCGGTGAGGTCAACTTCACCTACACCATCAGCGATGGAAACGGTTTGTCATCCACGGCAAATGTGAAACTCACCGTGGTCAACTTTACCCCGCGGGCTGTAGGGGTGACGACCATTACGCCTGTCCAAGGTGTTATGGTCGAGGCTAAACAAATTGGCGGAATTGGAGTCAATGAAACCCCTGTAGTTTTGAACTCCGCGCGAGAAGGCCAAGTCGTGAAGGTTCCCGATGTGGGACCCGGTACGTACCAATTCTCGGTACCAACACTGCCGTTTTTCGCGGCCAAGCAGACATCCGCTCAAGTTGTCTCAGCTCCAACGGACGGAGATTCGCTCAGAACCCCGCTGAACGTCGGAGCTCGCGATCCAAAGTTCATGGATGTGCGTGACTTTACCAGCAAAGCACTTCGCAAAGGCATGACGCTGGCCGTGCAGCCAGCCCAACAAGCACTCTGGTATGACGGAGTCAAGGATTGGCGCAGCTACTCGAACATCCAAGTTACGCTCAATCAAGCAGCCACACAGCTGACGATCAACGCGACGGATCCGACCAACAAGGCGGTGACAACCACCCTGGCAACTACCGATTCACGCGTTCGATTGCGAGCCAAGGATGGAGCTAATCACCTGTTCCGGATCCAAGCTGCTCCGAGCGAAATGAACTTCACCCCTGTTATTGCGCCTGCTAGCTCAAGCACTAGCGGTACGCCAAGCACCAGCGGTACTCAAGGAGCAAGTGGTGAAGGGGAGGGGAGAAGCTCCAGTCGGATGGCTGCTCCACCGGTGGTCATCGACCGAGCCCTCGATCAACTCTCTAGCGAGTTCTAATCGCTAGCCGCCTTTCCAAAAAAATCAACGACTCCCACATCTCGCCGCAAGTGCGTCAGGCAAGAGTTTGACTCACTCGGCAAAACTCTCGTGCGCTCAGCAAAATCTCACTTCGATTCGATCCATTCCTGATTGAATTCGGCGTGCTTCATGCTTTTTCCGCCAGCGACGAAATAACTGTAGATCGCATGGATGCGACCATCGGAACTTTGAATGATGGCCGGGTAATGAAACGAACCAGCAGGCTCGTTCTCGAGATACTTCGGTGCAGACCAAGTCTTGCCCTCGTCGTGCGAAACAGACAATGCCAAGCGGTTGCGCCCCTTGTTGGTGTCGTTATAAATCAAAATCCAATCGCCGTTGCTCAGACGCACTGCATCCAGACCCGATCCGGGGTTATCAAGCTCGATGCTGCTGACATCCGACCAACTCTCTGCTCGGTCCGTCGAGGTCGCTGTCCGGATCTTGCCCGTAAATCCATTCTCTCGCATGTAAGCCACCAAGCTACCGTCTTTTTTCTGCAGCACTGCGGGCTGGATGTTCCCAAAACCCATCAGTGGCTTACTGGCTCGCCAGCTTGTGCCATGGTCGTCGCTGATGGCCATGAGCGAAAAAGAGTACGTGTCCGAATACAATGGGAGCACCAGCCTGCCGGTGTCCAGCAGCGTCGGCTTGCACCGAGTTTGCCAACCGAGCCTCTGATAGAGTTTATCGCTCAGTCGACCTCGCACCTCGACGACCTCTTTTTCAAGGTTTTCAGCAAGAGGCTTGGGAATCGTCGCTAGCAATGCATCGAGCTTGGCAAGCGCCTCGGCACTAAAGTCCTCGGGTTTGAGCCATAAACTCTCCTTGCGGTCCCACTTGGGACTCCCTGTCCCTAACGGTTGGTTGGAAACCAACTGCTGAGTGACGCACGACTCCCATGTATTGGCGAGTACCAACGGCCAAAACAAATGCAAATGCCCTTGGCCATCGACCATCATCGCGGTGTTGCCATCTGGGAACCCAGGCGTGTCGGTCATGACAAAGTCTTGGGACCACTCCTTGGAGCCTTTGGCAAGTCTTGCTCCGTAGATGGCAACATCGTCGGCTTTGCGCTCCCCAGAGCCTCGATACCAGGATGCCACAAAGGACCCGTCGCTGAGTTCGACGAGGCTCGGAGCGTGATTGTGCTCGGCCCGTAAAGGAAAAACCAACTCGGAGCGAAAGTAAGGCTCCTGGGCACGAAGGCCTTGGATGCCAAACAAAATTCCCAAAGCAAATAGGATTGTCTTTAAATGCGTCTTCATAAGTTCTTAAGCAACTCCTGGCGTACCTTTTGGTCATCCCATATTTCAAGTCGAGAGTAGTTCGGGTGACGGCCATCGATGATGTAAGGATCGTTGTGTTTGGTGTTGTAGCAGCAGATCAGCGACCAGCGAGGATCCTGACTAAGGTTCTTGCTCGAACAATGGAACAAGTTTCCATGAAAGAACAAAGCATCTCCGGGCTCCATCTCGCAGAACACCAACTCGTGCCGCTTGATCGCCTCGGCAACTCGAAGAGCATCGGCACCCTTTTGATCTCCCGTCGTAAAGTGCTCGACTCGTCCTATCCGATGCGAACCGCTCAGGACCTGCAAGCATCCGTTGGCTTGGGTGGCTCGATCTACCGCGATCAAACAGCTTGCCATATCCGGATACAAACATCCATTGTTATACCAGTAACCGTAATCTTGATGCCATTCCCAAGCTCCCCCGACACGAGGCTCCTTGAGCATCATCTTGTGGTGGTAATGATAAACCTCATCTCCGAGCAACGCTTGCATCGTGCTTGCTACCCGCTTGGAGCGGACGACCGCCGAGTAGGGGGAATGGTCATCTAAGTCATTGCGAAGCGCCAGTTTGCTCTGACCTCCGGTCGCATCGCGACGAACGTAAGCTTCGGTGGCAAGTTGCGAGTCCTCCCGAGCGTATCGGAGTAATGCTTGCATTTCATCAGCAGCAAAAAGGCTTCTGGCGAGAAAGAAGCCCTTGTTTTGGAAAGCCTCTTTGGCAAACCCCAAATCGATTGTGCCGATCATCGTACTAACTTTCATTCGTCTGCAATTGACGTGTATTCAAGCTCGCATTGTCTTGTGAATCTATTGTCATTCTAAAGGATCTCGCAGCCTCCGGGAGTCGAAATCCCTCTTGGACTCGAAGGGCCCTTTTCGTTATTTTCTCCCGAGAGCCTCAGGAGATCGAAATAAGGATTAGTCACCATGCACGAAAACGATAATACGAATACGAACCGACCGTCTCGTAGGAACATCCTCGCGTCTTTGGGTGGTATGGGCCTTTCGGTCTGTTGCGGCTGTCGCTCTACGCCGTTGACTGGCCGACCGCAGTTGGTGTTTATTCCTAAGTCGATGGAGATGTCGCTTGGGGAGCAAAGTTACGCCGATGTTATCTCCAAATCGACCCCCTCGCAGAATCCGGCTTGGGTCGAAGCCGTCCAGCGCACTGGCCAACGGATCGCCTCGGTGTCCAATGCCCCGGGGTTTCAATGGGAGTTTCGTCTGCTAGCGAGTCCAACGCAAAACGCGTTTTGCCTGCCCGGTGGAAAAGTTGCTATCTATGAAGGGATCATTCCACTTTGCGAAAACGAAGCTGGATTGGCGGTGGTGATGAGCCATGAGATCGCCCATGCGCTGGCTCACCACGGTGCAGAGCGGATGAGTCAGCAGGCTGGGGTTCAAGGAGCCGGTGCCGTACTTGGTTGGGCAGTGAGCGAAACCTCGCCCATGACGCGAGATCTTGCCATGCGAGCCTTTGGTACCGGAACCCAGTATGGGATCCTGCTGCCCTATAGTCGTCATCATGAAAGCGAAGCCGACTCGATCGGCATCCAATTGATGGCTAAAGCCGGTTATGATCCGGCCGAAGCCCCTTTGTTTTGGGGACGATTTGGAAACGCCAAATCCTCATCGGAGGCTCCGCCAGAGTGGTCGTCGACTCATCCGAGTGACAGTCGCAGGGCAGCGGATCTTGCGGCGAAGCTTCCGCAAGCAATGCAATTGTACCAATCGGCCTCGAATCGATTCGGCCGGGGCGAACGACTGGCTTAACGCGATTCGAGGTCTATTGTTCAATGGACCTCTAAAAGTCCTCGAACGTAGGACTTGAACTCTAGGATATCCTCAGGAGCATCAGGGCCGATGACTACCGGATTGTGCTCGAGCGAGTTGACCAGTCCATGGCTACCCCCTACCAAACTAGGATCGAGCGGGATCACATCCATCTTCATTCGGAATCCAAGTTTCTTTTGAGCGACACGACGGAACGCTCGAACTTTCGACGTAATGAAAAGTTCGCAAGGGTCGTACCCGGGCTTGCGATGGATATCGACGGTCCTCGCAAAGTCGGGTGCAAGGTTGTCTTCGAGCCAGTAGTAGTAAGTAAACCATGCATCGGGCTCGGCCATGGCGATCCAATCGCCACTCCTAGGATGCTTGAGGCGAAGTTCTTCGGGATGCACAACGGCGTGGATGCCTGGTTGTTTGCTGAGCAGCTCCCGGACGTTTTGAGAGATGCTCGGATCGTTGACATACACATGGGCGAATTGATGATCTGCTACGGCGAATGCTTTGCAATCTCCCGGGATGAGCATCTCACCAAAGGGTCCATTGCGAACCGACAGCAAACCATGTTGTCTTAGGATACGGTTGATCGAAATGGCACGTGTCACAGGGACTAGTCCGTATTCGGAGACGATGATCGGTGTTGCGCCGATGTCTTGGGCTGCATCGATGAGGATCGCAGCGCAGCGATCGACCTCGGCAACTCGATCCATGCTAGGTTGGCGGTAGCGTTGGAAGTCGTAGTCTAGGTGGGGCAGATAGCACAAAGTTAGCTGGGGTCTTTTCTCTCGGAGGACTTTTGCCGTTGCACGTGCAATCCACTCGCTCGCTGGCAGGCCAGCGTTGGGACCCCAGAAGGAGAAAAAGGGGAACGGTCCCAAGTGTTTCACCAACTCACAGCCGGTATCGTCGATGACGTCAAAGACCTTCGAGCCATCGCAACCGTAGTGGGGTTTTGGGGTGGCGCTGTAGCGTACGCCAGAGTGCTGATTGAACCACCAAAACATCTTGGCCGTCTCAATCCCGTGATACAAAAGTTCTCCGGAGATGAGCCGGTTGGATTGTTGCCAGAAGCGGACTTCGGCCGAGCTTCGATCGTACCAACCGTTGCCAACAATCCCGTGCTCGTCGGGCATTCGACCGGTGAGCATGGTGGCTTGGACCGTACAAGTCACCGCTGGGACTGGAGGAGTCCAGACTCGGTGCTTTCCTAGTTGAGCGATGCGTGGGGCGTAGGCAAGGAGTTCTTGGGTCAGTCCGACGACGTTGATGATGCAAACGCGTTTCAAGGTTCCATTCCGTCGAGTTGCTGGTTGAACGATTCGATCGAAGGATCGCTTGGAGCAGCACGCACCAATTGCCTGAGGAATCCTCGGGCCTTGTCCTTTTGTTTGGTCTCGATCAAGAGCGTGACGATCCGTTTGAGTAGCGGTACATTGCTTCGATCTAACCCAAGGATAATGGTAAGGTTTTCGATTTCCAAGTCGACTTTACCTGTCTCACGCGACACGTCGGCCATCCAGGTTGCTTTTCGGAGCCCTGTCCAAGGTGACTGAGTGCTGGCCTGGATGAGTTTGTCGGCCAATTGTTCATGAGTGGTTGGAAAAGCCTTGGCAGTGAAAATCTCATTGTAGATTTTGCGGAGCACCCCAGGGTCCAGAGGGAACGTCTCGATGGGGATTTGGCCATCCTTGTAGGTTCCGGCCATGATCTCGGCGATCGGTATCGATTCCGCCCGATTGGCCCGAAGAGCCCGTTGCCAGAGATCGAGCTTTTCTTGGTCGCTCAGCACGGCATGGTAAATCAGTGAACCGGAGGTCAAATTGGCGGGCCTGTGGGCCGAGATCTTAGCAAGCACCGGTACAAGGGGCTTGAGCTGCTCGGGTGTGCATTGCATCGCCGTCGAGATTCTTCCCCAGACCAATCGCCAGTCCAACGGGGAAAGCAATTGAGCCCGAGTGTACCAGTAATTGGCTTTTGCGAAGCGATCCATGGTGATGGTCCCACCCAGGGCTTCGATGATGTTTGCCCGGACCTCCTGGCTCTCGCTCTGGTTGGCAGATTCCAAAGCGAGTCGTATAACGACCGGTCGGGTCTGATTCCATGCCAGTTCGCTGGACGACGATTCAGGGCGTTTTTGCCAACGCTCGACACGCGTATCGTATGCAATCCCATCTGCCAGCAACCGCAGCAGAATAGGACTTTGGGTTACCACATCGATCCTTTGGTTCGCGTAAGCATCAGCGCAGGCATCGACCCAGCGATCAACCATGGGCTTGCTTTCAATGCCACCGTTTTTATTGCTAACGGGGAAGTCTTCCACTGGAAACTTCTTTTCCATCTGTTCCGAAAGTGCTAAGACCGACACGGCCCGCTGATTGGTTATCAGGAATAGCAAGCACACGAGCGCAAAGCTCAGCGAACAGAGGCGATGCATTCTCAAGCTAAGTTTGCTCCGAGTGGCATCGAATTGATTATGAATGCGTCGATAGGCTCGCTGCGACTCGCTCATGCCACCGAGGATGCACCCAATAAATAGGGCGCTTGGAACATACACTCCGGGGAGTATCCAAGCAAAATCGATGCAGGCATGAAGTGCTTGGCTCGCTAAGAAGAATGCCCCGGCGAGCTTGAGCGGAAGATATTCCCTGAATCGCTCGGAATGATAAATTTTCAGAAGGCCCCCCACTGTCGCAATCAGCGCAGCCAATGCAGCGAGCATCCCTAGGTAGCCCATGGTCACAAGAATCTCAACGAAGAGACTCTCGGCGTGGTAGTACCAACCTCTAGACGATGGAATTTGAAAGGGTAAAGCGGCCACATGGAAAGTCCCTAACCCCGATCCCAGCCAACCATAGTGCATCGCCGCGCGAAGTGCAACACTCCATATGTAAAGGCGGCCCGACTGCTTCTCCGTCTCCATGTCCAATCGCTCGATGCTTTCAATGCGACTCAAAGCGGTCTGATCAAATTGCAAACTCGCCATGGCGACAACGGCAACCACCATCGCTAAGAAACAACCGAAAAGCAGCGCCGTGCGTTTTTTACCAGGCCAGGCGATCGCAACAGCCACGAAGACTCCAACCACAGCGCTGACAAATGCGCCCCGGCACAGACTTATCGCGATGCAGAAGGCCAGCAGCAACACCGAAAGACTCGCCATGACACTGGCAGCATCAATTTTTTCAAATGCCGTCTTAAGCCCATACTGAAACTTGGCATTCCACGGCCATTGCCTCATGTCTCGCGATCGCATCTGACGGGCAACCGAAGTGTAGATTTTTTCACCCTGCCAGACGGCAAGCCCCAGCGCGGCCGAAAGGGCGATGTTCAGAAACGCACCTGCGGAATTCTTGGAGACGAAAACGGAAAACGAAGACCCGTACGTCAGTCCCAACAGATTGGGCTTGGAACGCAAAAACACCCCAACAATGCCGTAGAGCCCAACCGACACCCCAAGGACCGTAAGCCCAAGAAGAAACTGAGGATACGCCTTGCGATGACCCCAGACACAACTCGCTCCCCATACCAAAAGACCGCACAGGAAAAGACTGCTAGAGGCCCCCCGAGTGGTGATCGGCTCGACGCTCAAGGCCAGTTTGCGGTGCTCAGGCTCAACCGTGCTTATATCGCAACTAGCAGGCGAGAGTGCCTCCATTCCAAGTGCCCAACGCTGTAGCTGAATCGAGGGGAAACTCGAAGAGGAAGCGGCGTCCAAGTTCCAGGATCGAACGCTTTGAACCTGAGCAATAACACCCAAAAATAGAAAAACCCAGGCCGCCCAAGGAGGATATCTCCCCACCAACCGCCCGCCCTGTCCCGTGAAAGCTGAAGCCGTGAAAGCTGAAGATGTGAGAACCGAAGCTCCGAGAGCCAAGGCCAGCAAGACCGCTGGAAAGAATAGGATGTATTGGAAGGACCATGTTGCACCCCCAAAATACCAAGGGGAAATCCAAAGAAGCAGCAGCAATATCCAGCGGATGGCCCTCAGGCCGAGCCCCTCGTCAACTACGTGGCCAATGCCTGCTTGGCCAACTCCTGCTTGGCCAACTCCGTTATCGCGTTTCACTCGACTTGATTTTGTCACTGGCTACCGAAACTATCTGCTGTCGTGATCGGATCTGCGATCGAGGGGCTGAAGCGAACACTTCTTGACATCTCCATCCATCGTCAAGGATTGGCTCCGGATCGATTCAAAAGGATCCGATCCAGAATGCTACTATTGGAATAGAGCAAAAAGGCCTTATTTCAGGATCCACCGACATAATCATTAAATTCTCAACGTCGCTCCATGCGAGAAATCG
>CAILTZ010000441.1 GCA_903837255.1 uncultured Pirellula sp.
AGCATATCGCTCCGATCGTCTTTGATCATTGCACCACCTGCCATCGCCCAGGAACTGCCGCTCCATTTTCGCTCATCACCCATCAAGACATACTGGCTCATGCCGAGATGATCCAAGAGGTGATCCGCGATGAAACCATGCCACCCTGGTATGCCAACAAGCACCATGGAAAATTCCAAAACGATCGATCCCTCAGCGACAAGCAAAAGGAGATGTTCTTAGAGTGGTTGCAGTCTCGCAAAGAGATCGGGCCCCCGAACGCTGCACCTGAACCTCCGCCATTCGAAGACGGCCCCTGGCGGATCGGCACTCCGGATTTGATCATCACCACGCTCGAACAGCACACCGTCCCGGCCACCGGATTTGTCCCCTACAAATACGTGGTCTTGCCTCATGTCTTCTTGAGCGACACGTGGGTCAGCGCCTTTGAGATCCGACCGCTCAACCCCGCCGTGGTCCACCATTGCAATATGGCTTATGCGACCAGCCAAGGGGCCAGCGAAGAGACGTTCATCACCGGATATGTCCCGGGAGGTCAACCGATGGATCTGACCAAGTTCGATAACGGTGTGGCTTACAAACTCCCGGCTGGTTCGGGTCTTGGACTACAGATCCATTACACAACCACCGGCCAGGAGCAGAAGTCTCGCATCCAAGTCGGATTGCGTTTTCCAAGGGAAAAAATCCGAAAACAGCTTTATCATTTCGTTTTGGACCCTAGGGGCTGGAAGATCCCACCCGGTGATGGGGCATTTCGTATTTCCTCAGCGCATGAACTCAAGCGAGACGCCGATGTGCTGGGGATCTTCACCCACATGCATGTTCGAGGCCGCGACATGACCTTCTTTGCACTGGACCCATCCGGCTCCCGCGAAACTCTCCTGCAGATCCCCAACTACAACTTTGAATGGCAACTCGGATACGAAATCGAACCGGGGACAAAACGCTTCCCCAAGGGGACCAAGATCGAGGCCATCGCGCACTTTGATAACTCACCGTTCAACCCGTACAATCCCGACCCTAAAGCCACCGTCGAGTACGGGCCTCAAACGGTTGACGAGATGTTCAACGGCTTTGTCTTTTACGTCGATCAAAACGAGTCGCTGGATATCGAGGTCGATCCCAAGACGGGCAGAGCCAAGAAAAAGTAGTCGTCATCCTCACGCAGTATTTGGAGTCGTCGCGATGGCCTCACGGAACACCTCGCACCACTCCTTGGCCGCGTCGGACCATGTCCGCTTCTTCATCCTCTCAAAGCCAGCTAGCTGGCGTTTCAGAATCCCCGTGCGATCAAGCTCTAACGCTCCGAGCGATTCTACAAAACTATCCGCCGAATGCGGATCGAAGAAGATCGCATCGCTGCCCATTGCATCAAGCTGTTCTCGGAGCGAGGGGATATCCGAAGAGAGAATTGGGCAACCGAATGAAAGGGCCTCCATCAGCGGAAAGGAGCCCTGTTCATACAAACTCGGCACCGCCGTCGCAAAGGCTTGCTTGTAAAGAGACTCGAGCTCCCCGCGAGAGACCTTGCCCAAAACATGCACCCAAGGTTGAATATTTAGATCCTCGATGAGGCGTTGGAGATTCGCCGGTGTTTGCGTGATGCCAGTGAAGACCAAATGCAGTGGGTCGGCCCGATCACGGTTCAGAACTGGCATGGCGCTCAGTAGCAAAGCGTGGTTCTTGTAACTGCGAAATGCTGCCGGATAGAGCAAGTATCTACCGGAAGGAATCCCATCGGCTAGCTTGGCTGAATCACCTTGGGAGTGGACGAAATCTTTAGGGACTGCTGGTCGGACCATCCGCGTCTTGTGCGCGGGCAAACCCAATGTCCCGTGCAGATCTTTGTGCAGGATGAAATTGGACATGCATGCGACGATCCTTGCACGACTCGTCACTTGATTGACCAACCGCTTAAAGGCCCCCAGCTTTTCAGGCAAAGAACCATCGGAAAAATGGTAGGTGACCAAATCGTGCACGATCACAACCGTCGGTTTCGAGAACTCCTGATCCAAGCCTACATACGGCAAAAGCCAAAGATCGACCCCTTCGAGCCAGCTAGCTTTCGAATGGTTGATTCGACTCGAGAGCCAGCGGTAGGCGATTCCTTGTAGCCCCGATTGGCGAATGCTCTTGCCTGTGCGCTCAATGGAACGTCGATCGGCTTGCCTGAGCATCTTCCAGGGTTTGCGCCAATAAAACGGTGGCTTGGAATTCCCGACGACCTCGATCCTCTGGGGCGCAAGCTGTTTTAAAGGATCCAGCAGGTGCTCCTGGCCTTCTTTCGAAACCAAGACAATTCGCTGGATCGAAGATTGCTCGGTGAGTCCTTGGACCAGGTTGGCCACGAAAACTCCGATCCCTTCGGAGGGTTCGAGCGTCACGCCGTAGTCGCACCAGATACCGAGCTTGAGCGTCATGGTTTCGATGGGTTTAGAATCAGCCACTGGTCACGCCCCCACCGATCATTATCGCCTGCGACCACGAACTCGGTGCTCAGCGATGGACGCTCGCGCTGGATACTAATCGCCCATGGGATTTTCTCCCAAGGAACCTTGGAATCGGGCACGAGCTGTGCGATCGGAATCGCTAGTTCGGTGTTCCAAGCTTCATCGGTCGAATGCGAGGCGATGTACCACTGCGGATCCCAGACAGAGATATCGTTGCAACGGTCCAAGACTCCTTCTTGGATGTCCCAGCCGAATTCGAACCATGTGGCATAGTCTCGATCGATGTCGATCCGCAGCCTGACATGATCGAGCCGAGGGTCCAGAGAGTCTCGCTTGCCCTTGATGTCCTTGCCATTAAGCCCTTTTTTCGAGGGTCCGCCGCGCTGGGTTTGGGATGGACTTGCAGCCAACTCCGAAGTCCGGTTGCGAGGCGAGTTCATGTGAATAAACAGGAAGTCTTTGTCGCGGCAGATTCGTACCGTCGAGTAGGCCGTATCGTCGGCCCAGGCAGTCGATAATCGCAGGGTCATGGCTGAGTCCCAAAACTCCGGTTCTGGGGTGCCATCTAAATGCGGTCGGCTGGAAGTCCAAGGGATCCTCGGGATCGGCAAAGAGCCTTCGGGAGGAGCATTGACGATCAGCTCTTGTTCATGGATCCCCGACCAGTCGCCTAGTTGAGGAAAGTACTCAGGCCAAAAATCTCGCTCGCTAGCTTGATCGAGCCCCCCAGCCCGCACGAAGGAGCTGGTACGAAAGCGCGAAGCGATCAACCAGGCCCAAGTCGGCTCGGATTGTTTGTGCCGCCAATCCTCGGGCCAACCCCCCAGGAGCTTGGCAAACTCCTTTTCCCCAGCACCGCGGGCGATGGGCGTGAGCCTTGTTTCGGCAGCGTAGGATGCGGGTTTGACACTGTTTTCTTGGGATGAAAACGGAGAGGCAGCACTCGTGCCAATCGCAACGGAACTTGGAGCAGGTTGATCTTCTTGGGTCCGTTTGGCGAGTTGGTCTTGGATCAATTTTTCGATCTCGGCCGAGCCGGTGTAGGTCATCAGTTCCCGCAATGCCATTTCCTGTTGCTCTTGATTAGGGTAGCGAGCGAGAATCATCTGCAAGGAGGTTTGCCAACGGTGCCAGTTGCCTTGCATGCGAGACTCTTGGGAGACCATCCACAGGAAATCCAGGGCCGACTCGGGTGATAATGGTTTGACTAACTCGGTAATTGCTTCGTCCCAGGCGCTCTCGCGGTAGAGTTCGCTACCCCGGGTTTGAAGCAATTGAGAATCTCGCGAGGCCGAGTTGGCCGATGCCACCAATGTCGCGAGCTTGACCTTCAACAACGGTTTATCGCATAGCTTGGTATCGCCTCGGATGACCAAGCCATCCAGGGGGGTATTGATCGTCGTCGATTGTTGATTTGCCAATCGATAATGGGCCTTGCCAACCAGCGCCGCCGGAGGATCACCACCTTGCGATAGTGTCGTTGAGCCGTAAAAATATCGAACCGGCTGGAGCGGCCTGGCCAAAAGCTGATTGCTTTTCTTCAGGAGCATCGAGGGAGACAATGAAAACCCACCATTGTTTTCGCTAAGCTTGATTATTCGCTGAACACTCCATGGTCCGGGCTGATCTTCTCCCATGCTTTTGGATAGTACGTAGGAAGGATTGCCAGCCAATTGTACCGCTTGGGATGCCAATCCTGCGTTGGCGCTATGGAGCATGTTCGCCGAGGATGTGTCTTCAATAAAGACCACATCCGGACGGTGCAGTCGGATCTCTTGGACCATCAAACGGACCAGTTGGTCACTGGATCTTTGATAATAAGCCAGATCGTTGAGTTTCGAACCGTTGGGCAAGTCGCTCATGGGCATCGACCGAAGAGTCGAGACGTGATCCAAGTGCGCTCGGCTAGCCAAACACTCCAGGGCCGAGCAGCGGTCGAGTTGTCGATGCAGGGTTTCGGTGAAGCGACGGTCATGAACGACAACAGCAGCCGATTGATGCAGCCCCTCATTAGCGATGTAGGCAAGAGCGTCCCACGGAATCGTCTGATCCGTAGCGCTGATGCTGAGCCCTAGATAACGTTTGGCTGAAACATGGGATTCACGCCAGGATCTACCACCGTTTCGAGATTGCAGAATATTGCCCAAGCGTCCGCAAACCATCAGGACTTGGTCGTTCCAAGCGTCGATAGCCCTCAGAACGCTCGTCGCTCCTGTCGATTGCCTAGCCCAACTCGCCCCATGATCCTCCGAGACCCATATCGCATTCGACGGCTTTCCCACCACCCACATCCGATCTCCACGTCCCTCCATCTGAAGACAATCCACGAGCGGAGTGTCTTCCTTGGCGATAGGGAGTTCCCTGCGTTTCCATGCAAGCCCATCGATCGAGTGCCATAGCTGAGCGCCATCTCCACCCATCCACCAGCCTTGCGGTTGGATTTTGCAAAACCGGATCGGATGAAACTGATCGGTTTGAATATCTACGGAACGGAAATCAACTCCGTCTCTTGCAAAGAACACTCGGCTTGCGCGGTCGACAATCAGTGCAGCCCCATCACCACCGATCGCGACGGCTTGCAAATGCCCGCATGGGATCTGACGCGGACTCCAGGATTTTCCTCCATCGATCGATTCGAAAAGGGCGGATCCGAAATGATCCGACCAGTCCCCCCATGCCACCCAGTGCCGATGCTTGATCCGTTGCAACCCGATTAGTCTCGGAAGCCCAGGGAACTGCGAGGGTGTCCATGTCTTGCCCTCGTCCAGAGTGATCAGTACGGTTCCGATGCTACGACCGGTTGCCGGCTGGACCGTACCCCCGACGATCAAACCGCTGCGCAAGGGATTGCCAGCACCCAGATTGCCAGCACCCAGATTGCCGATCGCCATCGGTTCATCGAATCCGATCGCATAGTAGTTGAACTCACTGCGCTGCGTCGAGAGACTCCTCCACTGCTTGCCACCATCCTCGGTCGTCAGGATCGCACCGGCGTCCCCTACGGCCAAAGCCCTATCGATCGAGAGCATCACGCAATCGTGCAAGGTTGCGTCCAGAACGGAGGCTATCGGCTCCGTGCGAGCAGGCTCCGTGCGAGCCGCATCCTGGGCTGAGGCCAACGGCACCAACACCAGCCAGCACCCGACGACCCAAAGAGCAAACCTTAAGCGTCGAGGACTAAGTCGACAGCGCAAGATTTTCCTGCTATCGATTTGCCGATGATCGGATTGCCGATGATCGAATTGCCGATGATCGAATTGCCCGTGATCGAATTGACAGTCGGTTCCCTGCGCATCCATGCCCAGAAGAATCCCCCCCTTGTTCCCGTTCGA
>CAILTZ010000442.1 GCA_903837255.1 uncultured Pirellula sp.
CAAGAAGGTCGTCTGGATGTTGGATTGATCCCGGTGGTCGAGTATTTACGCAATCGACCAAGCTACCGTTTGATCAGCAATGCGGGGATCGCTTGCCAAGGCCCCGTGTGGTCGGTTCGTATTCTGTTTCGCGTTGAGCCCGAGCGAGTCCGAACGTTGGGGATCGACGAAGGATCCAGGACGAGCGTCGCGTTATCCCAAGTTCTCTTTGCAAGTCGCTGGAACCGACTTCCGGAGCTGATTCCATTTCCGATCGGAACCAAGCCCGACGAGTGCCCTGCAGATGCAGTGCTGGTGATTGGAGATCGGGCCATGAATCCGGAGCGATACCGATCGGACTTTTACCTTGATTGGGATTTGGGCGAGCAATGGTATTTGGAAACAGGTCTTCCGTTTGTCTTTGCCATGTGGGTAGCTCGCAACAACGACTTCGATAACCGTCGAATGATCGAATCGCTCGAGTCGAGTCGAGACGCGGGTTGCGATCGCGTTGAGGAGATCATTGATAAGTATGCCGAAGGCTATGGACTGTCCGAGCAGGCTTGCCGAGATTACCTCACGCGTTACCTTAGGTTCCGCATCGGAACCGCAGAGCTTGCAGGCCTTGCCGAGTACACTAAACGCTGCGAATCGTTGGGGTTGGTGTGATTTGCGGAATGAACAGCGTTTTTAACCATAGGTTTGTAATCCAAATGATTGCTCGTACAACATCAGCTATCCAATGCATCCTTGACAAAGCGATCGCTGGAGAGCGAATCTCCTGCCAGGAGGCATTGAGTCTTTTGGAAAGCTCGGAGCTCAGCGCCATCGGCCAAGGGGCCCAGGCGGTTACGAATCGATTGCATCCGGAGAATTACCGAACTTACAACATCGACCGGAACATCAACTACACCAACATCTGCACAGCGGTGTGCGATTTCTGCGCGTTTTATCGGACCCCCAAGAGCCCCGAGGGCTACGTGCTCGACCGCCAGGAATTGCTTGACAAAATCAGGGAAACTGTGGAGCTTGGCGGCAACCAAATCCTCATGCAAGGAGGGCTTCATCCGCACTTTAAACTCGAGTGGTACGAGGAATTGCTCAGGGACATCAAGTCCCATTTTCCGGAAGTGAATATTCACGGCTTTAGCCCTCCGGAACTCCATCACTTTACGAAAGTCAATAAGCTTTCCATCGAGACGGTGCTCGAGCGGCTCAAGCAAGCTGGGCTCGGCAGCATCCCGGGTGGGGGAGCCGAGATTCTCGTCGATCGTGTTCGATCCGAGATCACGCGCGGCAAAGTGATGACCGACGATTGGCTTAATGTCATGCGAGTCTGGCACAGGATGGGGGGAATCAGTACGGCCACCATGATGTTCGGACATGCAGAGACCCTGGCCGAACGCATCGAACACTTGGACCGTATCCGCCAGTTGCAGGACCAGACGCACGGCTTCACCGCGTTCATCTGCTGGACGTTCCAACCGGAGAACACCCAAATGAGTCAGGTTCCACCTTCGGGTTCCTTTGAGTATCTAAAGACCCAAGCGGTTGCGAGGTTGTTCTTGGACAACGTCCCAAACATTCAGAGCAGTTGGGTCACGCAGGGGCTAAAGATCGGTCAGTTGGCATTGCTCTTTGGTGCCAACGACATGGGATCGCTGATGCTCGAAGAGAATGTTGTGGCTCAAGCCGGAACGGTACATTATTTGACCCTCGATCAAATCCGCGATGCGATCAGCGAGCTAGGTTTTGTCCCACGGCAGAGGGATGTCTTTTATAAGCTTGTTGACGAGGGCTTGGAGCAGAAAGCCATCGAGGCCAACCGGATCAATAACCCGATTCAAAAGCACAGCAAAAATCTCGTGCAGATGCAGATTCTAGACAAGTAGCTGGCTATGGTTTTGGGCTCCAGTGACCGTGCATGGCTGCATGGCCAGGTTCCACAGAGGTGATGGCTTGGGCGTTGCTGCCGTCGGCATCGGCGACATAGAGTTGCATGATCCCTGAGCGATCGGAACCAAAGAGGATCCATTTTCCGTTCGGCGAAGGGCTAGGGTGGTAGTGCCTAGTGGCTGGCGCAGAGTGGGTCAATCGTTGGGGGCTTGTCGGTTCGTTGTCGATTGGGATTCCGACCCTCATGAGTTCGACCGATCCATCGAAAAGAGCGGTGTAATAGACGTATTTACCGTCGCTGGACCAAACTGGCACGTCGCTGCTTTCGCTGTGGAAATCAGGATGTTTCAGTTTCTCAACCACACCGCGGTAGCCTTGTCGGTCGCCGATTTTTCGGGGAGTGCCCGATTCGGCTCGAACGATGGTCGGGTGGCAGTTGTAATGTTCGCCAGATGCGAACAATAGCCATTGGCCGTCGGGAGACCACTGGGGCGCGAAGTTGAATGGATTGCCGGTATCAATTTTATGTTTATTGCTGCCGTCGGCATCCGAAATATAGATTTGGTAGTCTTCGTGATAGCTGATGCGTTTACCGTCAGGCGATGCGCTATAGCCGTAGCTGAAGCCTTGTCCACCGCCGGAGACATCCCGTTTGTTGTTGCCATCGAGGTCCATGACAAATGGTTTGGAAATGCCGTTGATCAGGGCGGTGAAGCCGAATCCTTGGTGATCGGGCAAGAAGAAAAGGCCAGAGTTGTAGATGCTGACCCGATGATTTGCTGTAAGGTTACGAGCTTCGCCTGAGTTGATATCGACCAAACACGCATCGACAAGCCAGCCTTCGGTCATCCGAAAGGTTTTGTGTTCGCGTTCCCAAAGGGCATTGTTGCGGTCCTCCCAAATGCTCAGTACGACAGATCGAGAGCCATCGGGTGACCAGCCAGCAAATTGGGTCCAGTGGTTTGGTTCCAGAGCAAGTTCTTGGGCGATGGCTCTGCGGTCAGAGCCATCTGCGCGGACGATGTGGGCTCGTTGCGTAGACCAGTTCGCAAATTGTCCCTCGGGCAAATCGTTTCGGCCTTGGGTGTACCCGATCCACCAATCGCTTGTGAGTTCGGCGGAATCGCTGGGGTCTGCGAGAAGGCAAAGCAGGATTAGGAGAAGTTCGAGCATGATGGTTTAGTTTGATTGGCTGAGCATATTTTGCAGGCCGAGGATCGAGGCCAGGGCAGCGAGGAAACCTTCGGAGTTGTTTTTCCAGGCCACCTCCGTGGCAGTTTGGGTGCGGAGGTCCTTGATCTGCACGAGGCCTTGGTCGAGTTCGCGGGCACCGGCGATCAAGGCGACAAGGAATCCGCGTTGGTCGGCGTACTTGAGTTGTTGGCCGAGTTTCTTGGGTTCAGGATAGACCTCTGCCGAGATTCCTACCGAGCGAACCAGGGCCGCAAGTGCGAAGTAGTCGTTCATACGATCGGGATCGAAAAGTGGGATAAAGACATCGGCCGCGCGTGGGGATTCCTGGAATCGGTCGAGTTTTTCCAGGGCGGCCAGCAGTCGGTCCAAGCCCAGCGATGCACCGATGCCTGGGAGTTGTTGTTTGGTGAACAGTCCCGCGAGGTTGTCGTAGCGTCCTCCGCTGCAGACGCTACCGATGCGAGGTAGTTCTAGAAGTGTGGTTTCGAAGATGATTCCCGTGTAGTAATCGAGCCCTCGGGCGATCGACACGTCGATTTCGAAGCGGGAGGCCGGGACGCCGGCGGCACGAAGCGCACCTGCCACGATTGAGAGTCGTTCGATACCCTGCGATGCCAGTTCGCTCGATCGTAGCATCGAGGAGAGTTTGGAGAGCACTTCATCATGGGTGCCTTGGACCCCTGCGAACTGAAAGATCTTGTCGGATTGTTCGGAGCTGATTCCGGCTTGGGCAAGTTCTTTGCCGACACCTTCGGGGCCGACTTTGTCGAGTTTGTCTAGGGCGCGTAGGACGCTAGTGGATTTGTCTTTGAGGTCGAGGGATTCTAGGAGACCGGAGAGGATTTGACGGTTGTTGATTCGGATTCGGAACTGATCGATACCGATTTCCAGGAGTAGTTCGTGGATGACCAGGGCGGTTTCGATATCGGACACGACGCCGGTGGTGCCGATGGTGTCGAAATCGCATTGGACGAACTCGCGGAATCGACCGTCTTGAGGGTTTTCGCCCCGCCAGACCGGGGCGATGTGATAGCGTTTGAAGGGTGTGCCTAGTTCGTTGATATGTTGTGCGGCAAAGCGGGCGAGGGGTACAGTCAGGTCGAATCGCATCCCGACGGCGCGTCCGCCCGCGTCGACAAAGTGGTACATCTGTCGATCGGTTTCTTCGGAGCCTTTGCCGGTCAGGATTTCCAGGTATTCCAGGGCGGGGGTATCGATGGGCAGAAATCCATAACGGCGGTAGACCCGTTTAGCGGTTTCCATGAGTTTTTCCCGTTGGACCATTTTGGCTGGTAGGAAATCGCGAAACCCTTTGAGAGTTCTTGGTTCGATCAGGCTCATGGCTGTTTTGGCTTGGGTTTCGAGAGGGAGTGGTCTGGTGAATGTTTCGATCGCGGATGGCTCGCTTCGAGACACCGAGGGGGGGATTATAGGTCCGAGTCGCAGTGGCGACCAAGCCACTTTAGTCGAGCCGGATTGGAAACCTTGCTTGCCCACCGGGGCAATGCTAGCAAAGCACCCCGGCTTGAGACTTAGCCCAACCCCCAGAGACTTTAATCATTCCGCCAATTTTCCAAGATTTTCCATGTTGGACACTTGGTTTTTGGTGAGGCAGTCGCTGCTGAAAACTTGTGCATCTTTAAAACACCCCTCTTTTGGGTGTGTGCGCGATTTCTGGGCAGTGCTATCAAATCGACGTAAGTCTTTGACAGCATTGATTTTGCGCATGGGGTGTTGCCGGGTATGTAAGTATTGACGCGAGTCCGCCGGAAGGAGCCTTGGGATTCGCCAATGGAGCGATCAGGGGTTTGGGTCAAGGCGGAGGATCGGGTCCCCGAGTACGGTCGGCGGGAATTCGGTGTTTAGCGATCCGGCCAAGGCAGGCATTGAGCACAGGAAGGTGATTCGTTATGAGCCATGCATTTAGCAATGGAATGTCGATCGGTGGCCCAGCACTCGAGGCGCAGAGCACGGAGACCTCTGGAGTGGCGGCCTCTGGAGTGGAGGCCTGTGGAGTGGAGGCCGGTGGGGTGGCGGCTGGCGAAAAGTTGGCGGCGGACATGGTTGTATTCCAATCGGTCGCCGATGAGCTCCGAGCCAAGAAGTGCAATTCTGGAAAGTTTGAGGACCGCTGCCATTGGGTCCAGCAAGTTGCCGCCGAGCTATTCGGCGTAGCGCCGACTTGGACCGCTTTCTATCGTGAGACGCTGGGCATCGACGGCGTTGCCCATCGAATCTTCGGCGATCCGTCCGAATACCGTGACTATGAGTGCAGCGACTGCCACGGCAAAGTTCTCGAGATGCTCACGGTGCTGCGCTCCCGAGATCTACCTGACTGCGATCCGAGCGAAACCCAAAAGATGATTACGGTTCGGATCCCAAAAAGCCTTCATGATCGCATCTGCAAGGAGGCCAATGAGTTGGATGTAAGCGTCAATAAGCTTGCGATTACCCTGTTGCTCCAAAAAGTGGATCTTTCGATGTTGCCTTCGTCGGGGCAAAAGCGAAGGGGTCGACGTCCCGGGGCGCTGTACCACAAGCAAGTGGCGAGCTCGGTCGCTGAGGCTCCTGTCGCGAGTGTTCCATCGGCCTTCGAAGTTGCCCCGTTTGGTTCGAACAGCTAGCCCAGTTAGTTCGAACAGCTAGCACAGTTGGGGATTATGGTTTCTCGCCTTGAGGCTCGTCGAGTATACTCTTGAGGTCGGGAGGCCGGGCAATCGCTCCTTTGGCGCTTGCAAAAGCGTCGGGGGGGAGGAAAGTCCGGGCTCCAACGAGCAAGATGGTCGATAACGTCGACCGGTCGCAAGGCCAGGGAAAGTGCAACAGAAAGGATACCGCCGGACCGCAAGGTTTCGGTAAGGGTGAAATGGTGGGGTAAGAGCCCACCAGGGGGCGGGTGACTGTCCTCCTCGGCAAACCCCATCTGGAGCAAGATCCAACAGAGTGAGGCTACCAGCAATGGAGCCGCATCCGGCTCGTGATGCTAACACTCGGGTAGATCGCTTGAGCCACCGAGCAATCGATGGCCTAGATGAATGATTGCCCTTGGCGATTTCTTCGCCATGACAGAACCCGGCTTA
>CAILTZ010000443.1 GCA_903837255.1 uncultured Pirellula sp.
GATCCTGAGTTGCAAGAACGGCGACATTGTCCTGGAGGATAACGTCAACATCGGCTTCAATTCGGAAGTCTTTTCGGGCAACACCGTGACGATCGGACGGGATACCCTGGTGGCGGCCTACTGCTATTTCATCGGGGGCGATCATGAAAGAACCTATGCGGGCCGAGTTGGATCGAAGGGGATTGCTGGGGCTCGGCTATAAAGGCCTGCTCTTTTTAGGGAGCTCGGTGTCCTTGGGGATTGGCTCGTCGCTTGGATCTAGCCAAGATCCTCAGGCTGCTGCGGAATCTGTGCCGAAGAATCAGGGCAAGGGGGTTGGGTACTTTGCTCCCCGCAAGCTCGATATGAAGTTTGGCATGACGTTCAAATCCAACGACAACTTCTGTACGAATCTCTTCGCGACCCTAGCCTTCCCGACCGATTGGCCAGAGCAAAAGGTACAGGTCAAGCAGTCGAATATTCCCCCGAACGCGCAGTGGCAGTATAGGGATCTGCCCCCGAATGCTCCGACCACGGCTAGGCAATTGCTGATGAGCATTCCTGCGATGCAGCCCGAAGGGGAATTGGGATTGATTTTTGAGGTCGAGATCGAAAAGTCATTTATCTCCGCGCCCGCCGACACATCGATTTATGTGATCCCAAAGAAAATCCCCAAAGAGCTCAATTGGTTTATGGGGAACAGTCCCATGATCGATGCAGGAGCGTCCGACATCAAACGCATCGCCAAGTCGATCAAGGATTCGAAGCCCGAGACGGCTTGGGCTCACGTCGAGATGATATACGATTGGGTTCGAGAGAACATTCAGTACATCAATGGTCCGATCCGTAACACCCGTGAGGCGATGAAGGACAAGCGTGGGGATTGCGAGGAGATGACCGGGATATTCATCGCAATATGCCGAGCGAGCAACATCCCAGCGCGATGCGTTTGGATCCCGAACCACTGCTATCCGGAATTCTATCTCGAGGACGACGAGGGCAAGGGGTACTGGTTCCCATGCCAAGTTGCAGGAGATCGGCAATTTGGACAGATGCATGAGTATCGACCGATTTTGCAGAAGGGGGATCGCTTTAAAGTCCCCGAATACCAAGCTCCCCAGCACTATCTCTCCGAATTTTTCCGCTGCAACCAGCAGCAGGTCGGTCAGCGGGATCCAGAGGTCGAACCGATCCAGGATCTTGGACCGCTGCGCGAGGAGATCGCCAACCTCCAGTCGCAAGCTCCGAACCGAAATCAACCTTAGTCTAGAGGAAAAACGTGGGCCATCCTCGTTGCGACCGCTGCCAAGGTGCCTTAGGTGCACCTGATGATTTGCACTATACGATCACCATCGAGATCGAAGCCGAGGGGTACGTCGACGATCAGGATTTTGATTCCAGCGAAGACAAACTTGCCAACATCGAGGATCTGATCGATGCGGCCGACGAGGTCTGTTCGGCGGATTTTGGAGACGAGTGGTACCAGCGCCGCCAGTACGCGGTTTGTAAAAGCTGTTATGCGCAGTACATTAAAAACCCATTGAGCAAACCATCGCAATGATCGCTGCGCGTCTGACTGCGATGGTGCTTGTGTCAATTTGCTTGAGTGCTCTGTGGGTCGTCGGCCAAGATCGGGCTGATGATCCGATTCGGGCCGATGATCCGAATCGATCGGTGCGAGTCCGTTTTGATGCTGCTCATTCGCATACATGGATCGAATCTCCACCCCAACCAGGGTTGAACCAATACCATCTGCTAGCTGGTCCGTCGCGTGCAGCGCAGGCTCTTGTGGCCATGGGTTGGGGCGTGGATGTGCAACTGGGGGCTTGGGACGAAAGTTCGCTCAATAAGATTGATCTTGTTGTGTTGAACCTTGTATCCGCAGACCGACCGGCGTTTCGCGTATCGGAGATACTTGCGATCGTAGACTTTGTACGAAAAGGAGGTGGTTTGATTGTCATCACCGACCATACCAACTGCTATTTTCACAACCATGTCCTCGAAGCCTTGTTCGATCAACTCGATTTAAGGCTCACCAACGAGACCGCATGCGAAACGCCCCCGGGGGCACTTTCTCAAGGAGCAGGCTGGATTCTCGTGGATGCCTTTGGCGATCATCCGATGGTCAAAGGAATCGAGCATGTGGGGATTCAAACC
>CAILTZ010000444.1 GCA_903837255.1 uncultured Pirellula sp.
CCGCAGTTGTCCTTGGGCACCCTTTTTCGGTTGGCATTGGTGGGGGTTGGAGCCCTACTGGTGTACGAGCATTCGGTGGTTTCAGAGAAGTCGCTCGACCGGATGCAATTGGCATTTTTTCAACTCAACTCCATAATCAGCATGGTGCTTTTAGGAGCCGGTGCAGCCGACGCCTGGCTAAGGTGAGCCCGGCTAAGATGCCGCCAGCTAAGATGAACGACACGCCTTGTCTCACAGTGGACCATTCGAATCATGAGCAGTTTGCAAATCAAAGACCGATTGAAGAACATCCGCGACAAAGTTGAGCAAGGGGGACGCCTGAATCTCGATGATGGGATTTTTCTGTATGATCCGCAAGTTTCTTTGCATGCGATTGGGGAGTTGGCCAACTGGAAGCGAGAGCAGATAAGCGGCAATGTTGGGTACTACAACATCAACACGCATTTGAACCCAACAAATGTCTGTGTATATCGGTGTCGCTTTTGTGCCTTTCGCTCCGATTTGAGGGACCCCAAGGGTTACGTCATGAGCGACGAGCAGATCATCGCTCGTGGCCAGGAGGCTTATGACAACGGTTGCACCGAGATGCACATTGTCGGGGGCTTGCACCATAAACTAGGCTACGATTGGTACCGAGGGATTTTAGAGAAGCTACATGCTGCGTTTCCGCAGATTCACCTCAAGGGCTGGACGGCCGTCGAGATCGAATGGTTTGAGTTCTTGACCAAGAAGAGTGTCAAGGATGTCCTGAGCGATCTTCGCGAAGCTGGGCTTGGGAGCATGCCCGGCGGGGGAGCGGAAATATTCCACCCTGAAGTCCGGGATCAGATTTGCGAGCACAAAGCAAACGCGACCAAGTGGATTGAGATCCATCAAGCCGCCCACGAAATCGGTCTGAAGACCAATTGCACCATGCTCTACGGGCATGTCGAGCAAGCTTATCATCGCATCGATCATTTGCTTAGGCTTCGGGAGCTTCAGGACAAGACTGGAGGCTTCCAGACTTTTATTCCGCTGGCATTTCATCCCGAGAACACCAAGCTATCGCATTTGAAGAAGCCTTCGGCGTTGATGGATCTCAGGACGGTGGCCGTTAGCCGTCTGATGCTCGATAATGTTCCTCACATCAAGGCTTATTGGATCATGCTGGGCATCGGTACAGCGCAGGCCGCGTTGGCATACGGAGCCGACGACATCGACGGTACGGTTCGCCATGAGTTGATTTACCACGACGCCGGAGCGACGACTCCTGAGATTCTCAGCGTCGATCAGATCCGTCAGCTGATTATCGAGGCGGGTCGCGAACCGGTCGAGCGCGATACTGTCTATCGCCGCGTACATCGTGACCCTGACCAATACACAACTTGGTCGGTTGGCGAGGATGTACTGGTCAATGTTTAGCCAGTTTTTCGATCAGTTTCTGCGGACGGATCCAAATCCGTGGATTCCGATGGATTGGCTACAAATCGATAGCCGACGTCCCGGATGGTCAGGAAATGTTTCGGGTTAGCTGGGTCGGTTTCAAAGGTCTTTCGCAGCCGGAGCAAAAACTGATCCACGCTACGGGTTTGCATTTCGCCGCTGACATCCCATACTTCTGTGAGCAGCTCCTGGCGACTGATCACCCTTCCTTGATTCTCGACAAAGTACCGCAAGAGCGACAGCTCTTTATGAGTGAGCTTGACATCCCGTCCGTCGACGGTGACCTGATACGTTTCGAAATTGACTACAGCGCGACCGAAACTGACTTCGGTGACTTTGGTGCTTAGGGGTTTCGGTTTGATTGCCGCATCGCGTCGCGCATTGAGTCTTAAAAGATTCCTCACGCGAGCAAGAAGTTCGTCGAGATCAAACGGTTTGGTCAGGTATTGGTTTGCACCGACATCGAACCCCCTAGTTCGATCTTCCGCCAGACTCCGAGCACTCAGGATCAGCACCGGAAGTGCATCGTCCAATTCACGGAGCCTTTCGCAGACGCTATATCCGCTCATACCCGGCAGCATCAGATCGAGGATGAGCAGATCGTAGGCATGGGAGTCGCTTTCTAGAAGTTTCACCGCAGTCGTTCCGCTATCGACCAAGGTCACCTTGTACCCCTCAGCTTCGAGGTTGTATTTCAAGCCTTGAGCCAAGTGCGTTTCGTCTTCGACCACCAAAATACGAGGTTTCATATCGAACTACCGCGAGCCAATCATTCGCTAGATCGTGTTTTTTGCCAAGAACGAAATTCGCTCGGGACGTCGGGTTGTTGCCATGCGCTCATGCCGCCATCGATGTAGATGGTTTGGCCATGGATATGCTCAGCAAGATCGCTTACCAAAAAAGCGGCTATTGGACCGCACACTCGAGCTTCGGGAACCTGTGCGTTAGGCGTATGGAGTTTCATCCAGTCCAAGGCGGTTTGGTCGGCCGAGAGGATTTGGTTGGTAAGCGGGGTGCGGACCAGTCCTGGGGCGATCGAATTGACACGAATCCGCTTGGGCGCTAGCGAGACGCACAGCGAGCGGACCATGGCAGCCAGAGCCCCCTTGGAGGTGTCGTATACCGAGTGATCCGACTCAGCCAACAGGCCGTTGATCGAACCGGTAAAGAGCAATCGACCGTCGATCCCCTTGTCGATCCAATGTTTGGCAAAGGCTTGGGCGATGAAATACCCGACCTTGACGTTCACATGCATGGTGCGATCGTAGCTTGATTCGCTGACCTCCACAAAAGGTGGATCGATGTAGATCCCCGCGTTGCAAACGACGATTGAAAGATCCGATTCTTTGGCGATCAGTGGATGGATTAGCTGCTCGAGAATCTCCGACACAGGGCGACTTAAGTCAAAGCAAACGAGCTTGCACTCCGGAGAAAGCTCGCGGCACGCCTCTAAGGTGGCTTGTGCATAGGAGTCGTCAGAGAGCCCGTGGAGGATGACCTTCGCACCGGCTTGGGCTAGCGCATAAGCGATGGCAGCTCCTACACCTTGGGTGCCCCCGGTTACCAGTGCAGTTCTGCCTCGAAGACTGATCATGCTAAGGTCTCGCGATTCGCCCGAGGCGTCGTTCGATCGCAGCCCCTACGAATTTGGCGAACAATGGATGGGACTTGGTGGGCTTGCTCTTGAACTCGGGGTGAAATTGCACCGCGAGGAAGAATGGGTGGGAGGGAAGCTCGAGGATTTCTACCAAGCTTCCGTCGGGGCTAAGTCCCGAGAATCGCATCCCGTGAGCTTCGAACTGACTGCGGTAAAGGTTATTGAATTCGTAACGGTGGCGGTGCCGCTCGGAGATCGAATCGAGTTGGTAGGCTTGGTAGGCCAATGAATCGGGGTTTAGTGTACAGGGCTGTGCACCCAGACGCATGGTGCCACCCAAATCGGTCACATTCCTTTGCTCATCGAGCAGACAGATAACTGGATGTGGGGTGTCTTTGCTGAATTCGGTCGAATGAGCATTGGCAAGACCGACGATGGAGCGGCCGAACTCGATCGCTGCGCATTGCATTCCTAGGCATATACCAAAGAACGGGATTTCCCTTTCTCGTGCGTATCGAATCGCTTGTAGTTTGCCTTCAATTCCGCGTTCGCCAAAACCGCCGGGGATCAGGAGACCGTCGTAGCCCGATAGAAGCCTCTCGGGGCCCTCTTCTTCGATATCGCTGCTGAGGATCCGAGCCACCCGCACGCTGGTTTGATGACGGATGCCCGCATGATCAATCGATTCGTAGATCGACTTATAAGCATCCTTGTGCTCGGCATACTTGCCGACCACCGCGATGCTGACCTCGTGCTTGGGGTTCCTCAGCGAGTACATGAGGTTATCCCATGCATCGAGCTTTGGGGGCGGAGTGACAAATCCGAATCGCTTGGTAATGAATTCGTCCAAGCGATGGTCTCTGAGCGACAGGGGAACTTCGTAGATGGAAAAATCGCGGTCTTTTTCTTCGATCACAGCTTCGAGAGGGACATTGCAGAACAAGGCGATTTTCTCGCGTTCTTCGCGTGAAATGCTCTGTTCGCAGCGGCAGATGAGCATATCGGGCTGAATACCGATCTGACGGAGTTGGCCGACCGAGTGCTGGGTTGGTTTGGTTTTGATCTCTGCGGCGGCCTTCAAATACGGAACGAGCGTCAGGTGGATAAACAAGCAGTTCTCTCGCCCGACAGCCAACGGGAATTGCCGAATCGCTTCGAGGAACGGCAAGCCTTCGATATCGCCAGTAGTGCCACCAATTTCAATGATGAGCACGTCGGCCTTACTGTTGCGCCCAATGGCGCGAATGCGGTCTTTGATTTCGTTAGTGACATGCGGTATGACCTGCACCGTGTTGCC
>CAILTZ010000445.1 GCA_903837255.1 uncultured Pirellula sp.
CGTTTGCCCAAATAAAGACCGCCCAAAAACAGAGTAGGGCTCGTGCGTAGCCTAAGGGTGCTTAGAAGCGACGCGAACGCTCAGTGGACGGTGCCGGCTTGGTCGCAGGCGTATCGATCAGCTCGGTGGCTGGCATGAGCTCACGGATTTTTTGGCTCAGAACCGCTGCGTCATACCAATTGAAGGACATCGACGGATCGGCCGCGTAACGGCCTAGCAGACGCAGCAGTTCAGTCCGGCGTTTCGGGTCGAAAACAAAGACGTAGTGCTCTTCGCCTCGAACCAGAGCAATCACGTTGACTTGTTCGCTTCGGACAGAATTGTCCATGAGTCGGTTTCCAATGCCTGCGTTTCCGTCGCAACAAACACACTGCGGACGGGTTGAACATCGGACAATCAGACACTGGAATGTGAACCGACCTCCCAAGAGTCTTTCGATCGTCAAGGTCGTCACAGAGTCCCAGCATTGCATGAATGCTAGCTTGTTGGCATTAAGGAAATTTCGGGGGACGTTTGCCGACGAAAGCATCGAGGCCCTCGACGGCGGCCTCAGTGCTGCATGCGGTTGCCAGCACAGCGGCACCACTCGATAGATTCATCAGAAGAGACTCGCCCACCATTTCATTGAGCAATCGCTTGCTGAGCTGAATGGACTCCGCCGAACTTTCGGCGATCTTGCTGGCCCATTCGTGGGCCGCTGCCCAGATGTGTTCGGAGGGGACTAATCGGTGAGATAGTCCAATTTGCATGGCGTGCTGTGCATCGATGCGCTGGCCTCCGATGACCAGTCTTGCTGCTGCACTGGCTCCCAAACGGAATGCGGCCAGAGGGGCTGTCAAACCCGAAACCAACCCGAGTCGCGATGAGGGGACCTCGAACTCCGCCCTAGAGCTTGTGACCACCAAATCCGATGCCAGGACCATCGCCAATCCGAACCCCAGGGCAGGACCATCGACGGCCGCAATGATCGGCTTGGGCAACCTGAGCATCGCCTCGATCAGGTCTTGCAATTCCGAAGCTACCTGCTGCCACTGCTCGATCGCATCGAGTTCTTGCGTCTGGGATTGCCATTCTTTGAGATTCACGCCGGAACAAAACGTCGAGGAGCCGCTGGTGAGAATCAGCGCTCGGACGGACTTGTCCTGATGGAAGTCTGAAAGGGCTTCGATAAGTTGCCGAACCATCTCCCGCGACATGGCGTTTCGCGTCGCGGGAGCATCGATGAGCATCGTGCCACTGGGGGCTGCTTTTTGTAGCCTAATCACTGCCGAGACTGAAAGCCTAGCTGCTTTTGAACAGCCGAAAACCAACTGCGGATTAGCGAGGAGCTTTCCAAGTTCGATACGTTCTGAACACCGCGGGTGTTTGGTGCTGCCGAGAAGCTCAGCATCAAGTCCTCGTCCGACGGGGAGAACTCCAAGACTTTGACGACATAGTAGATTTCTTTGGCTGCATCGGGAGCCACGAGCGTGGTGCCCGGGGCTGCCGCAAAAACCTTGTCCATGAACTCGTTATCCAGGGGCTTGAGGTTCTCGACGTTGCTCAGTTGGATATCGAAATCGGCCATCAAGGGGTTGAACGAAGTGAACGGTGTTGGTCGGACAACCGCAGCCCGATCGGTTTCCTTCTCGAGGGATTCAGCCAGCGAGAGGCTCTCTGCTTTTTTGGCGATCGCTTTGGCTGTCGACTCGGCCTTCTCGGCCGCCCGCTGCGTCTTCCAAACAGTCATCACATCTTCCTTGGCCGTCTCGTACGAGGGTGTCGAGGAAGCCTGGTGCTCAACCTTCCAAAAAATGAATCGGGTTAGACCTCCGCTGCTTTGAAGAGGCACATAG
>CAILTZ010000446.1 GCA_903837255.1 uncultured Pirellula sp.
CATCACCGAACGAGGATTCATCCAAACGAGTCCAGCGGCCGGTGCGACATCGACGGCCTTTGCGGTTACCGAAGCGACCGAGTCGCTGGCCAATTCGATTCGTTCGCTCATCAACGACGGCGATACCGTCACGTTGCGTCTTGCAACCAATCAGAACGTGACGATCGAGTTCAACGCAGGGCCAGAGCTCCGGTTGAACCTCGACCCGGTGAACTTCCCGAACCGAGTCCTCCGCGATGGCGATCAATTCACCATCGATGGAGTGGTTTACCAAATCACCACCGGCAGCACGCCGGTACCCACCCCAGGTGTGCGAACGGTCTTCTACCGAACGAGCATGAACAATGCACAGTTCGCTCAAGCCCTTGCGGACGCTGTGCCTCTGGGGATAGAAGTCGGTTTTGAAGGCAATCGATTGAACTTCTCCGGTGCCCTGGTCGGTAACTTTGCTACCTTGGTCAACCGAGGTGTTGCTGTCGATCAGCAAACCAATGGTACGATCGGCAGTGGTCGTATCGGTGTGGACTTCTTGGCTAGCGACACGGCTGCAACCATCGCAAGGCGGGTGGTTCAAGCGATCAACACTTCTGGATTCCCAGGTCTGTCGGCTGTCGAAAGCGGCATCAATCTCAACGAAGTCACTGTGCTTGGGGCAGTCGTTACCGCAACAACTGGGTCCTCAAGACGCATCGGTATTGCCCCGGGTGGTTTGGTCAGAGGCGTAGCCGGCATCGGCGGAAACCTCTATGCAGTTAGCGACGCAGGTGGTTTGTTCCGTGTCTCGCGATCTGAGCTTTTCAGCAATCGCGCTGGGGCTATCGGCACCTATGTTGCCTCGTCCTATCAGCTGACCGGTTTGCAATTCACCGGCCTTACCGCCGGACCACGCAACGTTGCCAACGGAGCGTACGCCAATTTGCTCTTCGGTTCGACCGCCGGTGGACGAATTTATGCATTCGATACCAATGGTACGCTACAACCGGTCTTCGCCAACGGAGCGAACTTCGTCGATACTGGCAGTTCCGGATTCGACGGCATCGCCTTCTCCAACCTCGATTACAATCTTTGGCACCAAACGACCCGACGCTCGGCGAACGCAGGACACGGGATCTCGGCGGATATCGAAGGCAATACAGCAGGGCTCGGAGGAACTAGCTGGTACTTTGGTTACGAGAACCTCAGTCACAGCAATGCGAATTTCAACACGGCTACCGATCCATTGGCTCAGCCCCGGGCTTTTGGCGAACCTCTGGAGAACACGTACAACTTCCCAGGTGGCGCTACTGGGGTGATGGAGAGCAAGACGTTCTCGCTTGAGAACCTCAATGCAGCCGACCTGCCGACTCTCTACTTCAGCTACTTCCTAGCTACCGAAGATGCAGCGTCGAGCACTGTCAACAACCAGTTCAACCCCAT
The DNA here is from genome assembly GCA_903837255.1 of uncultured Pirellula sp. Lineage (GTDB taxonomy): Bacteria > Planctomycetota > Planctomycetia > Pirellulales > Pirellulaceae > JBKCUI01. Next base: position 1,417 of record CAILTZ010000446.1, read on the forward strand.
GCGAGACTCGTTCCGGGTCTACGGTGCTGGAGACGACAACAGCTGGGTGCAACTTGCGACCAACAACGCCTCGGAAACCCCGATCGAGACCTTGGTGGATAATGTCCCGAGCCCGGTTGGACCCAACTCACTACCCGGACAGACGGTAACACCTCCGGGAACATCGTGGCGACAAGCCCGCGTTTCGCTGGCCCAATTTGCCGGGGATAAAGAGGTCCGATTGCGATTCGAATTCAGTACTGCCGGTGGCCTAGGCTTGAATAGCTTTGGAAGCCGTGGTCCTGAGTTGCGAACAGTCTCTGCTAGCGAACTTCGCGATGGTCAGACATTTACTGTCGGCGGTAAGACTTTTGAAATCGAGATGGGCCCGACCCTGGTCTTCCCATCCGGTGTCGGCATACGCAGTGGCGAAACGATCTCGCTTCGCGGAACGACATTCGTGTTCTGGGATGGTACAGGAACTCCACCGACCGGCAACGTCATCAGTTATTCTGCTAGCGATTCGCCCTCGCAGATCGCTCAGAAAGTTCTCGCCGTACTCAACGCGACAACCTATACACCCAAGTCCCTATCAGCGGATCTTTCCGAGCCGCTGGTTCGCTCGGAAGTCTTCCGAACTGCGTTTAAGTCAACCATTGTCCCAGGGGAATTGTCCCAATGGACTGCCACCGGTGCGATCGGCGATTGGGTCTTGCAGCCCGGCGAGCAGCCCGATGCGGTCCGTGCCGATGTCGATTTGGTGCAGTTCCAAGCGGACGAAGGAACGACGATCGATCTTGCGGTCTCGGCAAGTGCCGTCAACTCGCCGCTGAACCCCCGCGTTCGGCTCTTCGATTCCCTTGGAAATGAACTCGCTCGTGCTTCGACAGCAACGCAGTTCGATGTTTCGCTAACACACACGTTCGCCAAGTCCGGAACCTATTACTTCGGTATCAGCAACTCGGGTATCAACGAATACAGCCCACTTCTGGCCAGCGGCCGGTTTTCCTCTGGACCGACCGGTCAGTACCAAGTCACGCTCGATGTTACGCCTCGATTCAATCGAAGTGTCTTGGGCAATCGAGTTCAACTCGATGGCATCAGCGACCTAGCGGTAGGACCGAATTCGAATATCCGCATCGATGGAGCTTACCGAACTAGCAACAGTTCGAATGTCAGCGTCAATATTCTCCAGAACATGACGGCTGACCAAGTCGCTGCTGCGGTTGCACGGGCCTTTGAGGAAAATCTCGCACCTGGACTCGATGCTTATGCTACTTTCCGTCGAAATGACAATGCGATCGATTTGACCGGAGCGACCGTTGCTGATGCTGGTCCATTCACAGTCAACGGCTTGCGTGATGGTGACGACTTCTCGGAATATGTCCTGGGCCGACTCCATCCGGCGACGCGGTCTCAAAACAACAACTTCGAAGGCCTTTATCTCGATGACTTTATCATCGGACTTGCCGAACGTGGCGAGACGGTGACCAACGCTCCGGCTGACACCACCTTTACCACCGTAACAGGTAGCGGAAGCGAAATCGTCGTTGGGCCCTACCAAGTCGAAATTCGCGGAGGCGCCGAATACGGCCAACCGCTTTCAGCAAATCCCACCAACAACGGTGGTAATAACAATCCGAACAATCTGAGTGTCAACGATCGCATCCGATTGACCCAGGCGTTCGATCCGAACCAAGCCCTCAGCGGTGCTGTAGAACTTCGGTTCAATGCTGCTTCAGACATCACCGATGGCGAGACAATCACCGTCAGCGATGGCAACAATTCGATCACCTTTGAGTTCGACGATGTATCGATCCCAACGGGCCAACCAGGCACTGGCGTTCGGCCTGGAAATTTCCCGATCCCATTCGATCCTGTAGCCGGTGAATCTGCACAAACCATTGCAGCTCGATTCCGCGACGCAGTCAATTCGACGGGAGTCCAAAGTGTTCTGAAGACCAGTGCACTGGGTGCCGATGGCAGCACTAGCGGCTCGAACACACGAGACCTTTTCCTGCTCGGATCGGTCACTGTGACCATGGGCCCCTCGGTCGGCTACGTCGTAACACGCAGCCCCAAGGTTAGATTCAAAGACTCCTCGTCGCTATCCGACGGTCTTTCCTTTACCATCACCGATGGGACCAACACGGTCCGACTGGAATTCAACAACACCGCTCTACTGCCTGGCGACCCAGGTTTCGGGGTGAGCAAGGGCAGCGTCGCGATTCCGTTTAACCCAAGCGTCTCGCTGACGAGTGTTCAGGTTGCAGCATTGGTCCTGAGTGTCATCAACTCGCCAGCGGTTCAATCGCAAGTTCGAGTGATCGCCTTCCCAGTTTCAGGGCTCGGTGGTCAACCTTCGGATTCCATATTGATCTCTGGTGCTACGGGAGTCTCGATTCCATCTGCGGTTGGAAGCGTACTGACGACCACTCTCGAAGGGGATCGCAACACTCCGAGAGACCAAGGCCAGATTCTCATCGAGAACTCCAGAATTTCGTTCTCCTCGGGATTCGGTGTGGTGATGACGGCCGATGCTCGCGACCCGATCTCGGGAGCTCCAAACCCAGGCTCGGTCCGCAACACCCTGACGATCAACAACCAGCGTTTGATACCCGGTGCGGTTCTGGTCAACAACGAACTGATCAGCAACATCGCTGGTGGTATCGACATGGCTGGGGATCCGCTAAACGGTCCTAATGATGTTCCTGCATCGGTCCCCTTTGCTCGGATCGTCAACAACACGATCTTCGGCGGTTCGGTCACACGAGTCGACGCTCAACCGTCGATCTCGGTACTGGGCGACTTCTACGCCGATGGTGCACTCTCCTTTGCAGATTTGGCCCCAGCGAACCTTTACAATCCACGCGCAGGCGGCGGACCAGTCCCCATCGCAGGGTTGCAAGTTCCCGGGAACGCAGTCGGAGCACCTGACTATACCGGTATCGGCGAGCCAATTCCTGGTCAAGGCGTCGTATCGCTAGGACGAGGTGGTGTGCTGGTCGTTCAATTCACAGACAACTTCCTCACTGGCTCAAACGACGTGCGACCCGACTTGGCTGTCTACGAAGTCGGATTGCCAGAGCTCGTGCGAGTCGAAGTCTCTGCTGATGGTGTGAACTACACGTCGGTGGGAACCGCTTCGTTCAGCAACCGCTACATCGATTTGGATCAGTATGGATTCAACTCCCTTAGCCAATTGCAGTTTGTTCGACTCACCGACGAACCGGGCGATGGTCCGACAAGCGGTGATTCCGTCGGTGCAGATATCGACGCAGTAGGTGCCTTGTCGAGCCGACCAGGACTCCGGTTTGGTACCTCCGGAACCGGCATTCGAGTCGGTGCGAACGCTAGCCCGACGCTGCTCAACAACATCATCGCCAACAGCACCACCGGTATCTCGGTGGCTAGCACCAGCACCTCAACGGTCATCGGTGGAACGCTCTATCAGCGAAACACGACCAACACCACCGGTGTAACGGTAGGCCAGTTCCCGATCCAGGTCGGTACGTCAGTGCCTCTGTTTACCGATGCAGTCGATGGCAACCTTTATCCAGTCCCAGGCTCCGCAGCGATCGACTCGTCGATCGACTCCTTGGTCGACCGGGCCGCACTGCTGGCAGTCAAACAACCGCTCGGATTGGCTCCTTCGCCAATCATCGCTCCTGCGATCGACATCACCGGGGCTTTGCGCACCGACGATCCAAACGTCGTGGCTCCTCCGGGACTCGGTGAATCGGTCTTCAAGGACCGAGGTGCAGCCGACCGCTCGGACTTCACCGGGCCTGCCGTCTTGTCCTTGTTCCCACGCGACAACGACACCCTAGGTGCTGATTCGAACCCAACCCCAGGCGTGATCGAACTGGTCAGCAACTCGCTGGCTTACTTCGACCTTCAAGTCCTAGACACCTCGGCCTTGGATTTCAACGCCCAAGGCACTGGGGTCGACAGCAAGACTGTGACTCGCAACTCGTTGATCATCGCCAAGAACGGCAAGACCTTGATCGAAGGACAAGACTACCGGTTCGGGTTTGATTCGACGAGCAACATTATTCGCTTGACGCCACTTTCTGGACTTTGGGAAAGCGGCGCTGCTTACACGATCCGATTCGTCAATACCAACGAGAATTTGATCCAAGCGATCGAGCCTCGATCCTTGATCGACGGAACGACCTACACGATCATCGATGCGGAGCTCAAACCGCACTACTTCGAAGTAGAAACAGGAATCGTTTTGAGGGTCCCATCGAGCCTGGACAACTTCTCGAACACCGCTGTCGATGGAACCACTTTCCAAGTCGACGACGGATTCCGACGGGTGACGTTCGAGTTCGATAACAACAAAACCTTTACCACTGGCAATATCCCGATTCAGTTCCTAAGCTCCGATCCACCCGCGATCCTTGCTCAGAACATTGTGGCCGCGATCACTTCAGCGAACTTGAGCCTGACGATCAAATCGATCGGCAACGGGGAAATGCAAATCCTCGGCAGCAACCTGATTCAGTTCCTGCCACTCACTAGCCGCATCACCGCTACGGGCAAGACTGGAACGACCCCTGTCTATGGTCTGAAGATCCCTACCAATAACGGAATCCCCGAGGGAATCTTCGACGGACAAACCTTCTCGATCCAACGAGGGGACAAGTCGGTTGTCTTTGAACTCGACGGCAACGGCTCAGTTGGCCTAAACAACGTCGCGGTTCCGCTAAGCAGTGGTTCGGCCGACCAGCAAGCAGCCCTCATTGTCGCGGCGATCAATGCCGCCGGATTGGGCCTCAACGCAACCTTCTCCGCAGGTGGCATGATCGCTGTGGGAACCCAAAGCGATCTGCGAATCATCACCAGCGGTGGCTTGCAAGTCGTCGGTGCAGCAGGCCGCGAAGCAACCACTCCAATCGTCTTTGATCTGAGCACCGTCAAGGCTGCCTCGCAAGTCGCAACGATCATCGGTGGTGTACTGACACAAGCCAACATGGCTGGTGTTAAGATTACCGTACTGGGCGATCAGATCTTCGTCGAAGGTAGCCTAGGAGTTGGCGGTTTGGGAACGCAAGTCGTCTCGGGGATCCGCGACAAGGCTGGCAACCCCATGCGAGCCACCGAACTCAACGGCGATACCCTTGTGACGATCTTCCTCGGTGAAGGCTTCGATTACGGTGACGCACCGGATCCGAACTACGCTAGCCTCCGCGAGAACAACGGACCGCGGCACAAGGTCGTCGATGGATTCTCCCTGGGATTGACCAACACGGCAGATCCTGATGCCAAGGTGCCTGACCAAGATCAAGACGACGGATTGATTTTCAACTCGATCGTCTCAGGTTTCAGCGGATCGTTCCAATTCACCGTTCAAGGTGTTTCGGTTGCAAGACCCGCCTTCGTCGGAGCCTGGATCGACTTCAACGGCAACGGAGCCTTCGACACCAGCGAGAAGATCAACATCCCAGGACGGGTCGTCAACGGATTGAACTCGGCCGTGACATTCAACGTCCCGGCAGGTTCCATTACCGATCACCCTGTTGCCGCTCGATTCCGCTTGAGCAGCGACCAAGCTGCCATTGGATCTCCAATTGGTGAGGCGGTCGATGGGGAAGTCGAAGATTGGATGATCACCATCGGTGCCAATCCATACACCAACCCGAACAACCGCTACGACGTCACCGGGGACGGTTTTGTCTCCCCGATCGACGTGTTGCAAATCGTCAACTACATCAATGCCGGCCTGCCAAGCCGTCCATCATTGCCACCGACGGCCGTTCCCCCATACTTGGACGTTAACGGCGACGGATTCATCAATGCCCTGGACGTTCTTGCCGTGGTCGACAAGATCAACTCGAACCTCAGTGGTGGTCGTGGTGGAGAGGGCGAAGCGGCTGATCAAGCAGATCTTTGGATCCCAGCACCGGCGATGGAAGCACTGGCGTCCCAGTCGATCGCATCGACGATTGGTTCAAACGCCGCTTCGACCGTATCGACCAAGTCCGCTGGTCGCTCTAGCGATCTTGCAATGGCAAGTTACTTCAGCTCGAGCCTCACTGGCAATCTGATGGATGACTCGGACGATTTGCTCGATTGGACCGCCAGTTCGGTTTCGGGTAGCGAATCGAATGACAGTCGTCTGGATCTTGCTCTGAGTCGAGAGTTGGACGATATCCTGGGACTTTAAGAGGGCCATAAGACGACACGATCCCGCAGGCTGCGTGTGCCGTAGCCTGCGTGTGTCCTCAGCGATAGCTTGAAACTGCAAGCGATGCGTTAATTGCCAATGAGAAGCTTTTCCAAGCGGTCTACGTTGGCTTCGATGCAGTACTTGGATTCGACCAGCGCGCGGCCCGCTGTGCCCATGCGATGCCTTAAGTCTGGATCCAGTAGCAGCGTTCTAAGTGATTCAAACCACTGCTGGTCGTTTGCCGCTGCGAATCCGACCAGGTTGTTTTTGAGTATCGTCGCGTTGACCCCAATCGGACTTGCTACCGCTGGAATCCCGATCGACATGTACTGCACTAGCTTGGTGGCGGCCTTGTATCGCATCCAGTCTTGGTCGGCCGGCAGAGGCATCAGCCCAATATCCATTTCATGCAGACGCTGGATCTCGATCTGCGGGCTCCACGGTTCAAAGCGAACATCGACACCTTGGAGGTCGATCTCTTTCAAGGGCTCGGAGGTGTTTGAAACCACCAGCAGGGTGAAGGGAAGCTCCTTGGCCAATCTCCTCAGAGCCGCGGCGCAGTGAACCAAAAACGGCAGGTTCGAGGGTGTTCCCATCCACCCGATGACGGGCTTGCGTGACTCACTGGCTCTGGGGTCTCTGAGTCGGTATCTCTCCAAGGAAACACAGGTTGGGATTTCAGTGATGTTCGAATGGTATTGCGACACGTATTCATAGAGCGGCTGGTTGCTCACGACGACGTGATCGCTCCACTGGATCAGCTGCCGTGTTTTGTCTGGGAACTGCAAGAAAATTGCATCGTCAACATCGAGCACAAATCGACGTGTGATATTCCTGAAGTAGCGATCGAGCCACAGGCTCTGGTCATGGAATACACCTCGTTCGAGGTAGATTGTATCGGGGCGGAACCAACGCGCCTGAGAGTATTGCAACAATCGATTGGCCCGTTTGAGCTGATAGCTCAGTCTCCATCCGATCGTTGGAATGTAATCGTAGACGCTTGGGTAACTGGTCCAGAACCTACAGCGGTGTCCGCGTTTTGTGAGTGGATTCTCGTAGGGGAAAAAGCGGAAGCGGGTCGAGGGGACGTTGGCTCCTAGGGTGACAAAACCGAAGCGCATTTTAGCTGTGCATTCTTGGATTGGGATACGCTTTGGAGGTGGAGCATGAGGCTACTCAGGCTTTGGTTGCTTGGGTGATTTCTCTTGAGGATCAGGACCCAAGAACATCAGATGTTGCCAAGGGAGGCGATC
>CAILTZ010000447.1 GCA_903837255.1 uncultured Pirellula sp.
GCTCCGGTAGCAATCGATCTCTGAACGGTCCATCGCCGGTATTGCCGTTACGAGGTCCGAGTCTGATTCGGGATGCTCACCGGCCAATACCGCCTGAACGATCCCTCGGTACTCCTCGACTTGACGATCGACATAAAGCGACTGACCATGAGCTTGACCCTCGATGATCATCGCCGGCGCGCGGTCGCAACGCCCTAGGCAGGAAGCTTCGTGGATGTGCAGATTTTCATGGCCTACTTGATCGGCTAATTCGCTGAGCTGCTCGGTGATTCGAACCGATCCTCTGAGCCGGCAACTCATGTCTCGGCAAACCGCAACCCGACACTTCGCAGGCTCTTGGCGACTGTAATGCGGAAAGAAACTTACAACATCCTGGATCACCCGTACCGGCTCGCCAACTTGTCCAGCGATCCTCGTAATATCGCTGTCGCTAACATACCCTTGCCGATGCTGCACGTCCTGCAGCATCTTTGCTATCCGGGTTCCAACTTGTCGTTCAGCGAGTGATTTCATAGTTCGTGATTCAAGGTTTCTTCTGTTCTTGGACTTGTTCGTAGAACTTGTTCCAATCGAATTTTCGAGAGGCCTTATAAGGCATGCTCTGGGCACGCTTCCACATCTGCTTAGTTAGGTCCCAATCCTGTACTGCATGATCCATCGCAGGGTCGATGGCCTGCGCTGCAAGTTTCATTTGCACCGCAGATTCCCAAGACATCGACTCGACCGTAGACGCGATACGCTGAGCCCAAGCCTTCTTGAGTTGATCTCTAAGCGCAACAGGATCCAGATCGACTAATGGCAACTCACTGGTTATGACACGGCTAAGGATCTCGAGCATGGCGTTACAATGCAGCCTGACAGCATCTTGTGATCCATTATTGTGGAGGGCTAGAGGATGCAAAAGCAATGCTTGCAACTCTGCGCGATGCTTGATCCAGCTTTGCACCATAGGCTTTTGGAAAGGATCCGCCAGCACTACAGAACCATCCGAGATAGGAAATTCCGTGATCGCAAGGGCCAAGTCGACTTGTTCGAGGTACCATCCGTCCCACTCGGCAAAAGGTTCCTTGATCCGTCGCCCCTCTTGCCCTAGCCCCTGCTTCAGTGGCGAATCGATCGGATGATGGCAACTGGTGCATCGGTGCTCGGTCAGTTCCGGCCACTCGGGTTTGCCCAACCGATTCCCAAGAAGCTCTAGCCGCTGCTTGGCATTGACAATCTTGCCGATTCGCCAAGTATCCAGCGACCGACCTGCGATAGGACTCGGATCGGCTTGGCGCGGCTCGTTGGATAACCCCGGATCGGCCACGTTGTCTTGGTCCCACCAATGCTTGGGGTAGCGTCTGAGAAAATGCCCTAGCTCGAAATAGGTCGGTGGGTGGCCGGCGGCCATCAAGCGATGCGACACCTCGCGCTGCTGTATGGTCACCTTGCTATGGTCATTGAATTCGATACTTCCATCGCGGCCCATTTGACCCACGTGGCACGAACCGCAAACTTGTGCAGTTACCCACGGGGATTCGGTATTGATGCGTCCGGTGGCCGAAGGATCCTTGAATCGCCCGGCCTTCAAAGCCTGCCAGGCAGCGGAGTAATGAGAATCTCCCCAAAGACTTGCTGATCCATGACACGATTGGCAATCGACCCCCAACTCACGCTGAGAGATTGGAGCAAGCTCGCTTGCGTGGCAAGCAACGCAATTGGCCTCCAGAAACCGTCGATACTCTGCATCCTGCGTTGCCGAAGGAGGACCCTCGGGGCTGCTCCAGAACCGACGGACAATCTCCAAGGATTCGGGAGTCAACAACGAATCGTAAGCGGTGCGATGAGGATCGTGGATCAGCCAAATATCGCCAGATCGGTTCCAAAGCTCCGCTTGATCCACTTTGCTCCCATGACAATTACCGCCGTTGCAGCTCTGGGGGACGAAGAAGTCCGATTTGGCTTTGGCCAGATCCCCAGTCGCCACATCCCCAGGCGCTAAACCACCAGGCACTTGTGCCGACGCATCGCAAACAAGCAAAAAAATCGCTGAGAGCAAACACGCAACAGCGTTTAAAAAACCTCGGCTCATGGCGAATTTCCTTGAGCACCCAAGGTCGACTTCATCGGTGGAGTTAGAACCAGCGGGTTCAATGCATTGGGCGTGCTGGCTTGCACTGGCTCATGATGGTATCGATGGCAATCGATGCAATCGGCAGTTGCGACATTGCGATTTCCATGGCCTTGGGCTTCCAAACGATTGCGTTCGTCGACCTTGTGGCAATCACGGCAAGTATCGATGCCACCGATCAAGATTTGGCTGGCATGACCACCCAAGGGAGGGTTCTGGGCATCGGGCGTCGCTGGGCTAGCCAGATCCAAATCGTGGCACTTCTTGCACTGAACGTTCACGTGCGCTCCATGAGTAAAGCTGGCGTCCTTTAACCACTGCGATTTGATTCCACTCGAGACCACGATTTGATCGGCCACGGAAGCTTGATTGGCACCCTCAGAGAGCTGATGGCATTTGTTGCAACCATAGGTGGTATACAAAGTGCTTTTCGCCTCCGGAGCCTTGCTCTTTAGCAGCTTTACTAGATCCTTACCGGTGCTGGACTGGCGAAACGCATCCAAACTCTTTTCTGAAGAATTCGGATCGGCATTCTGCTTGCGCGTCGACTCGCTTAGCCGTTGCAACTGATCGGCTTCGACAACATCCGCGAGGTAATTGGTGTCTTTGAAGTCGAGCTTATGAGGGACTGCAAGCTGATGACAAGCTTCGCAATGCTTGCTGAAGTCGATCGGTTGGTAGAGCACGTGTTCGTTGGACTGCAAAGCTAACGCGGTATCGAGCTCGGAATAAAGCTCCATTGCATCGTAACCAGAAACAGCATGATCTCTTTGGTGACAATCCCCGCAGGTGAGTTGCACCAATCCCTGATCCACGCGAGCTTGATATTGCCCCTTGTAGCGCTGTGCCAAGGAATCGAATTTTTTTGCGGTGGCATCACCGGGAGTTCTCGGTTGACCTAATCGCATATGCTGCACGTGGCTGAAGCTTACGGTGCCGGTATCCTTTTCAAGCCCTCGGAAACCCGGGTGCCCAGAGCCATCAGGCTGTGGATCGAAGCTGACTACACTTGGCAGAGAGCGTAATGAC
>CAILTZ010000448.1 GCA_903837255.1 uncultured Pirellula sp.
AGCCTGTTGAGACATAGCCTGATGAGCCTATGCTCGAGTATCCTAAACACGACAGCAGCGCCACGCAAGGCCCCGCAGACAAGTCCGTAAAACTCGTCGCCTTTCAAGACCCAGCCCCCGCAGCAGTGCCCGCACCTGCCCCTCAAGAGGCCGCTAAGGAGCTTTCCGACGAGGAATGGAAGGAACGGCTCGAAGCCGAAAAAGAGCAAATCAACAAGGAAAACCAACGCAAGATCGACTTGCGCAAAGATCGCTTCGAAGCCGCCAAGAAACGCGTCGCCGAACTCAACGCCCGTTTCGCGGATTGGTACTACATCGTCAGCGACTCGGAATTCCAACGTCTTAAGATCGAATTAGGCGACCTGATCTCCAAAAAGGGTGTCGGATTGCCCAACGCTCCAGCTTCAGGTTTGCCAGGGGGCCTGCCTGGGCTTAATATTCCAGGATTGCCACCCCGATAGTCGATCCTCTCCCCTGACCCACAGTCGCCCCAAATGCGAGAAGCCAAGAATACCCAGCGAGCCATCGTTCGCATCGGGTATGATGGTCGAGTCCACAAACAGTTTCTCGGTCCGAACGCCCAAGTGCGATTCGAGAACGAATGCCGCACACTGAAGTATTTAGAAGGCAGAGCCTGTCCCTTTGTCCCTCGACTTTTGGATTCGGACCCAAAAACTCTCGAAATCGTCACGAGCAACTGCGGGGCCAGGGTCGAGCATCTGAGCGAAGGCCGAATTCAAGAGCTGTTCTCTGAGCTCGAGACGTTCGGTGTACGCCACGACGATGCCTTTCTGCGAAACGTCACGTATCGATCCACCGACGGTCGTTTTTGCATCATCGACTTCGAATTCTCGACGATTCTCGACGAGGCGGTAGCCACCAATCCTGCCGATGCGTGTAAACTCGCCATGGAGAGCGGGCTGAAAGTCAACTGGAGCGCTTTCTCACACGCAGGAACCTTTCGCAGCAACAATGAAGACCGGTTTCTGGCTGTGATCTCCAACCAAAACGGGGTGCGATACCTAGGTAAGGTCGGATGCGCCTCGACGAGCGATGGGGATACGATCTTTGCGGTTGCCGACGGCATGGGGGGGGAACGTTCAGGAGAGCTTGCTGGCAAAATCGCTATGGATGAGCTGACGCGAATGCTCCCCAAAGCCCAGGCGCTCAACCAATCGATCCTGGCAGAAACCTATCCTCAGATTCTCAAGGATCTTTTTGTGTCGATTCACAAAGAGCTCAGCCGAATCGGCTTCGATGTGCATTGTCGCAACATGGGTTCCACCTTCACGGTGGTTTGGATTCATGGACGCCTCGCGATGTTCGCCCACATCGGAGACACCCGTCTGTACCGCTTGGTCCGAGCCGAAGCTGAGGGCCCTAATCCCCTGAAGATGACTCAGATTTCCGAAGACCATACCTTTGTCGGTTGGCTTCGGCGCACGGGTCAGATCAACGAGAGACAATCTCGTTTTCATCCGAGAAAGAACGTTCTATCCAGAGCCCTCGGAGCGGGTCATCAGATCATCGAACCTCAAATCGGTTCCTTTGTCATGACCCCTGGAGAACGCCTGGTGTTATGTACCGACGGCGTGATCGAGGGTCTATGGGACCATGCGATCCGCGATTTGGCGAGCGCTACCGACCACCAAGACCAACAGCAATCGGCGGCCGAACGCATGGTTCTCAGCGCCGTCGCAGAATCGGGTCGCGACAATTCAACCGCGATCATCGTCGAAGCGATGGAGTAGGATGCCCAGTGGCATCCCAATCCCAAAGTTGCCGATCTGAACTAGCTTGTCGATTTTCCGAGAAGCTCGCAGGTCGCCGCACGAATATCGGCCTTGCGCATCAGAGACTCGCCTACCAACATCGCATCGATGCCATGCCCCTGTAGATAGATCGCATCCTGCCTTGATGCGATCCCACTCTCACCGACGAGCGTGATCTCATTTGGGATCTGCGAACGCATGCGTACGACATGCCCAAGATCCACCTCGAAGGTATTGAGATCCCGATTGTTGACGCCAATGAGTCGAGCTTTGGACTGCAGCACTACGGGCAAACTCTCAGCGTCATGGAACTCGACCAAGGCGGTCATCTTAAGAGCCTCAGCAAGCTCTAGCAAATCGCGCAGCTTGTTTGTTGTCAGGCATTCGGCGATAAGCAGGATCGCGTCGGCACCGGCCGCCCGAGCTTCCCATACTTGATACTCGTCGATGATGAAATCCTTGCGCAGGATCGGTATCGACACGTGCTTGCGAACCTCTTTGAGATAGTCCAAGTGACCTTGAAAGAAGTGCTCGTCGGTCAGCACGCTCAGGGCAGCAGCGCCTGCGGCCTCGTAAGCTTCGGCGATAGCGACCGGATCGAAATCTTGGCGGATCACCCCCTTGGAGGGACTCGCCTTCTTCACCTCAGCGATAAGCCGAATCTCAGGATAGCCCTTCAATGCACCGAGAAAGTCGCGGGGCATCGGAGCGTCGGTTAGCGCCGACTGCACTTCCTTGAGACTCCGACGCCGCTTGGCCTCGTCGACCTCCTCGTACTTCTTTTTGACGATCTTCAGCAGAATCGAGCTCATGCAGACACCAAATCGGAATCGAACACCCGAACTTGCTTCCAGTTGGGTTTTTGCTCTTCGATAAACTTCAAATGCCGAGGCTCGGTTTGGTAGATATCGTGAATTTCGCGACTCTCAAAAACGATGTTGAGCGTCACATCGTAGCCGTGGTCATTGACCGGCCGGGCTAGATCGCGGTTCAAGGTTCCGACGGAAAAATAAACCGTCCCGGGATGCCCGCTCAGGTACTTGTGGCTCGCCTCGATCAACTCCTGCACCTTGGCCTCTGAAGCGTCATGCAGCGTAAAATAAACCATGTGAGACAGCTGCTGTTTCGATCCACTCATTGTTGCGACACCCATCAAAATAGAAGAAAATGAATTCGGCTCGACCAATCGTTGCCCGTTGCGAGTTGTAGAATAGAGAATTTTGTAAAAAGTGATAGATACCCATGCATCGCCGTTCGTTTCTGGCAGTTTCGGCAATCGGAGCAACCTTCGGAGCAACCCAATGTTGCGTATCACCGCGAATCACCCATGCATCCGAGCAAGACCCACTGCCTGCAGCTACAGAGCAGGCCCCTAAGGGCAAGCTGGACGATACTTCGGTGTTTAAAGGGGAGTCGCTCGAAGATTGGATGACCCTCGATCACGAGCCGGTCAAATTTGGTTGGCAAGCCAAAGGGGGAGAGATTTTTCTTAAACGTTCACTGTTGCGGGCCGGGCACATTGTGACTCGCAAGGAATACGGCGATTTTGAAATGTCCTTTGATTGGAAAATCGCCAAAGGTGGAAACAGCGGGCTCAAATACCGGGTTCGCAAGTATGGCGATCGAACTCTGGGCTGCGAGTACCAAATTTACGATCCCAACGGACAACAAGTCGACGGCAAAAACAAAACCGCCTCGCTCTACGATCTATACGCTCCCGACGAAACGGCACAACCTAAGCCTCCAGGTGAGTGGAACTCCGCCAAGATCGTGCTGCGCGATGGCAAGATCGAGCATTGGCTCAACGGAATTCGCGTCGTTCGTGCAACCCTCGGAGATGCCGAATGGGAGCGCCGAATCGCCGAAAGCAAATTCAATGACGCGGAAAATTTCAGCAAAAATCGCTGCGGTCGTATTATGCTGACCGATCACGGTAGCGATGTCTTCTATCGCAACTTCCAGTTTTGGACCTTCGAACCAAACTGCTAAACCCCATCACCACCAACCTCTAGGTTTCCATACCATGAAACGACGATCGTTCC
>CAILTZ010000449.1 GCA_903837255.1 uncultured Pirellula sp.
GAGGCTCGCTTCGTCAGCCACGACGACAAGAGTCCGAGTTGGGCGATTTCCTCGACAGCGGCTCGAGAGGACAGTCGGGGCGAGCAATTCTCCCGATTCCAGAGCGACGCACCGGCTTGCGATAACTGCGGCTCGGTGACGGTACGCAATGGAAACTGCTACTTGTGCCACAACTGTGGAAACAGTCTAGGTTGCAGCTGATCCCGTAGCGTCTTTTGCGATTGCGAACTGTCGAAAGACAAATCCAAAGGGTGGCCGAGTCAAATCTCCGCCACCCTTTTTCATTGCCGTTTGGAGTTTGGAATCTGTCTTTTTGGTCACAAGCATTCCATAATGCAGCAGGCGACTTACCAGGCGCCTAGTCAACGCAGTTGGATGGTTTGCACGCACAGAGCATTAGATGATTCTAGGAACAGCCGCAAAAAAACTGCAATCCCTGTGCGGCGTCTGTGCCGCGTTGATGGGCATTTCCATGGCCGTCCGCGCTGATTTTGTAGTCTATCGGCTACCTGGTTCCGAGGTCACGGTGCTCCTCGAGGGGAGGACCAAGGGGGTCGGTCAAGGGACCTTTGAATACACCCATCCATCGCTCGGCACATTGACCTTCAGCCACGAAGCCGCTTTGATGATCAAGGCTCCGACGAAGATCGAGGAGTATCGACGGCTTTTTGGCCAAGCTCGCCAATCTCAGAGCTTTGACGGCTATATCCAAGCCGCTCGCTTTGCGATTCGAAGCGGGCTTCTGGATGAATTCCGCGATTGCTGCAATGCGGCTTATAAAATCCAACCCGACCATCCGACGATGCAAAGGTTGTTGGAAGCTCGAAAGAAGTTCAAGCAACCCCTGGCCGATTGGCAGCAGTGCGAAAAGGAACTGCGTGAGTCGGTTCCTCTTGCCAAAATGGAGATAGCCCGCAGTGATCATTACCTATTGCTTCACGACACCGGCAGCAACAAGGTAGGACGTCGTCGCCAGAGCCGATCTCAGGTCCGATTGGATCTGCTGGAGAAAGTCTACGAATCGTACTTCATGAAGTTCGCGCTCGAAGGGGTTGTGCTCGAGCCGCCCAAGCAGCCGATGAAGGTGGTGCTATTTGGCCAGGAACAAGACTATGTTAGCTATAGCCAGCAGCGCGACCCTGGTCTCATCGGTGCGCTCGGATATTGGTCAGCCGAAGACAACGTGGCGGTGTTTTTCGATCAAGGAACCACGCAGCGCATGAAGGCGTTGGAGCAACATTCCAAAGAGCTACAGCGGAACAAGCTGCGAGCGCGCGGGACCACACAAGCCAAAGATGCAGCGTATCTGGCCAACACCGTCGAGCTGCTCGTGAAGCTCACGCGCGAAGAGGACGACATCGAGGTGGTCTCCCACGAAGCCACCCATCAGTTGGCGGGCAATACCGGGATCATGCCTCGCAACAAGATCGCTCTTCGCTGGGCTCACGAAGGACTGGCCAGTTACTTTGAAACCTCCAGCGATGCTGGTTGGGGTGGTATCGGTGCGGTCAATGAGAATCGACTCAAGAGTTACTACCGAGTCTCCTCGGATCCCCGTCGAGCGGACATCGCGCTGCTGGTGTGCGATGGCCTGTTTGACTTGGCTAGAAACCAGCAGGAGGAGGCCGAAGTGTATGGGCAAGCATGGGGGTTGACCCACTTTCTCATGGAGCGTCGCTTTGTGGAGCTCATAGAATACTATCGCAAGGTCTCTGAGCTTGAGTCGACCAACGGAACGGTCACTCGAGGGGAGTTGGTCAAACTCTTTGCCGAGTCGTTTGGTGATCTGAAAAAGCTCCAGACCCAGTGGCACGCTTACATGCGTGAGCTCAGAACGGATTTGGACCGAGCTCGCAGTCAACTCGGGGCAGCCGGGCCCTAGGGCTGTAGATCCGTAGGGTGTGGAATTCCCTTCGTTGAAGCTTGTTGGATGTTGCAAAAGATCCCAGCTTTTGCGATTGCCCGGGCCACTGCGCAAACGATAATGGAGGTTTGATCAATTCGCACTCTGCGATTGTTGAACTCACCTGCGAGACACGTTGTCGTATGCCTGAAATCCAAGCCTTCCGCGGCCTGCGGTACAACCTTGCCCGAGTCGGCTCGCTTTCCGAATGCATTGCGCCTCCGTACGATGTGATCGATTCGGTGCTTCAGAACCAACTCTACGAGCTGTCGCCTTATAATTTTGTCCGTTTGGAGTTACCCAAGAGCGATCCTGCAGATTCTGTGCAAGCGCTCTATGATCGTGCGGGCCGGACGCTTCGCGGTTGGCAGAGCGAGAAGATCCTCCAAGCCGAACCCGATCCGGCAATCTATGTCTACCATCAGCAATTCCAGTGGCTCGGCCAGTCGTTTCTCCGTCGCGGCTTGATGGCTAACGTCCGTCTCGAACGATTTGGGCAGGGCAAGATCTATCCGCACGAGCACACGCATGCCCGAGCCAAAGAGGATCGGCTCGAGATGCTGCGAACGTGCCGTGCGAATCTGTCGCAAATCTTTGGCCTTTATCAAGACCCTGAGAACCAGATCCAAGAGTTGCTCGAATCGAAGATCCTCGGAGTGCTCGGCACCGAAGCGATCGACCATCTTGGGGTTCGACACAGCATATGGCCCATCAGCGATTTGACCATCATCCAAGAAATCTCATCGATGATCTCGAGTCTTCCGATGTTTGTTGCCGATGGGCACCATCGCTACGAGACGGCTTGCAGCTACCGCGATGAGCTAGCGGCTGCGGGAAAGCTCAAGCAGGACGATCCGGCAAACTTTGTCTTGACGGCCTTGGTTAGCATGAGCGATCCGGGATTGATCGTCCTGCCAACGCATCGGCTGCTTCATGGGATTCCTCGGTTCTCGACCGAGCAGTTGCGTGAAAAGCTCGACAAGTACTTTGACTGCGAGCTCGTGGCCAAGGGACCTGAGAGTGCCGGTGCTGTTTGGGCCGAACTCGATCGGCTCGACGAACAATTGATCATGGCGATCTACTCGGCAGAGTCCAAGCAGTGGATTAGGATCAGCGCCAAGGAGGCGGCGATCGATCGGATGGCTGAGCTAGCCCCCGAGCATTCCTCGGCTTGGCGCGAGCTTGGGGTAGCCGTCCTGCACCGCTTGGTCCTCGAAGACGCCTTGGGGCTCAAGGACATCCCCACGCCGACCTATGTCCATCAAGTCCAAGAGGTGATCGATGGGCTCAGTGGGTCTGTGGTTGCAGGACACGAATATTCGCTAGCAGCGATGGTCATGCCCGCAAATCTCGATCAGATCCGAGCGTTGTCGCTAGGCAACGAGCGAATGCCTGCCAAAAGCACCTATTTCTACCCGAAGCTAGCTGCGGGTTTGGTGGTACACTCAATGGAGTGATCCGACTGATCCGACTGATAGGACATTGAAGAATTATGGGGTACTTGGCAGTTCAACTCAAATCCAGCAGGCTTGCCGCACTGGCGATTGTCTTTGCGATGTGTTCGACTCTGTTTGCCCAGCGAGATTATTTGTCGTCATCGGATTTGGAATTGCTCACCGAGCCTCCAGAGTCGCTGCAACCCAGGCTAGGTCGCATCGCGAGTATTTTGGTTGATCGATGCGTCGGGTGCCATGATGCTCAGGATGCCCAAGGGGGCTATTCGATGGCATCGCCAGCGTTGATTTTCACCCCTGGAGAGTCCAAGCATACGGTGGTTGGCCAAAGTCAGACCGACCAGGAAGGTCGCATCGTCGCTTTCCCGCGAGGGCTAGGAGAGCTCTGGGATCGCATCACTAGTGGTGATCCGGCCCTGAGGATGCCCAAAGACTCCGATGCATTAGAGCCCGATCAGATCGAGGATATCCGAACTTGGATCGTCACTGGAGCGAAGGTCGATGGGAGCATCGACGCGCCGATCGAATCGTTCTTGCCTGTCTACATTCCGACCGAGCCGAAAATACCTTCGTATCCGCGCAAGCATGGTGTTCAAGCGATCGCGTTGGATGCAACCCATCGAACTTTGTTTACTAGCGGATACCAAGAGGTTCTCGTGTGGCGGTGGGCCGATGGGCTAGAGCTAGCGGCACGGATTCCGACGCGGGGTCGAACCATCAGCGATCTCGATTGGGACAGCGTTCAGAGCACCCTTTGGATCGCCTCTGGGGAGCCGGGGCGAATCGGCTATGTCGAATCGATTCCCTTTAAGGATTCCGTAGCCGATACCAATCCTAAAGCCCGCAGGGTGGCTTGGGTCAGCCGCGACACACCGCTGGATATCCGTGCAAGCCCCAGCGGTGAACTTCTGGGGATCGCCAACGCGGACGGAACCGTGGTGGTTGTCGATGCGCTGACCAACAGCATTCGATGGCGCATGGCAGCCCATGCTGCAGCCGTCACGAGTGTCGACTGGTCCCGCGATGGCAAGACCCTGCTATCCTCGTCGCGCGATCGGATGGCCAAATCGTATCAGGCCCAGGATGGAACAATGTTATCGAGCTTTGTCGACAACGAGCGGACCGTCGCCTCGATCGTCGCGCTGGCTCGAGGCGCGGTGGCATTTGACGAAGCCGGTACGGTTCGCTTTTACCCGAATTTCACCACTCCGAACGCCAGGACTAGCTGGGGCGGGTTTTCTCAGCAGACCCACAAGCTGATCGCCAACAACGAGGACTTCTTTGTGATCGACTCGGATCGCATCAAGCACTTCCGCGTACGGCGCGAGGAGATTGAAGTCCCAGACGAGCAGGACAAAGACAAAGGCGACGATAAAAAGGTGGAACCGAAGAAGAAAAAAAAGACCGAGTTTCATATCGACGAGCGAGAAGGGATCCGGTTGGTAGATCCCACCGATCCGAATCGACCGCTCATGCCCTTGAGCATGCAGGCATCGACTGTGCAGGTCGATGATCAACAGCAGCTGTACATCGCGATAGGCTGCTCGGGTGGCGAGATTTTTGTTTGGAGCCCTGCGAACAAGACGTTGATCTCCGGCAGCAACAAGCCCTGATCGGATGGATCACCCGCAGCTTTTTTCGGCGGGCTTCTATGCATCTATCCGTTTTAAGAGGATAATGCGAGTTGATCATCCAAAGATTCCCCCAAAGATCCTATAGAGGAATTAGCAGCATGGCATTGGCGCGAATACTAACAGCAAAAGGAGTGCAAGCCGCACGCATAGACATTCACCGGGGCAACGCGGCTGTGGTCACTCCCTTGAATCTTGCAGCCGCCGGGCTTGCGAGTCTTTCCCAGTTGCTTTCGCACCCGGAGTTGGTTGCACTAGCCGAGCAGCTTGAGGCCGATGGTCCTGGAATTCCGCTCGACGAAGTCAATTGGTTGCCTCCGATCGACGACCAAGAGGTGTGGGCAGCCGGGGTGACTTACAAACGTTCTCAGAAGGCGCGCATGGAGGAGAGCGAGGCGGCGGCGAGCTGTTACGATCGCGTCTATACGGCTGCCAGGCCAGAGATCTTTTTCAAAGCGACTCCGGGTCGATGCAGCGGGCACTTAGGGATGCTACGGATACGCGAGGATGCGCACTGGAATGTACCCGAACCGGAGTTGGCGTTGGTGATTGCAAGCTCTGGCAAGATCGTCGGCTATACCATTGGAAACGACATGAGTAGCCGCGACATCGAAGGCGATAATCCTTTGTATTTGCCGCAAGCCAAACTCTACAACCAATGCTGTGGCCTCGGGCCGTGGATCTCATTGACAAGCCAGATGCCTGAGCGACAAAGCATCCAGATCGCTCTGGCGATCCACCGCGACGATGCGATCGTTTTTCAAGGGCATACCTCTGTGGCTCAGATGGCTCGCCAATTCGAGGACCTCGTCGGATGGCTCCTGCGAGACAACGACATGCACCAAGGTGCTTTTCTGCTGACCGGGACAGGAGTGGTCCCCGAGAGCGACTTTACCCTCCAGCGTGGCGATATCGTCGATATCACCATCTCTGGCATCGGAACCCTGACCAACACGATCGTCCAAGGATAATCACAGCATGACTACGACCAACAAACTTCAACCCGTCCTGATCGACGGCCAGTGGATAAACGAAGCGGCCTCGCATTCGTTTTCGTCCAAGGATCCGAACACCTCTGAGTCGATTGGGCTGAGTTATCCGGTGAGTTCTTGGGCAACTTGCGAACTCGCGCTCCGGGCAGCCCATCGGGCCTTCCAGATCAGCCGCAACCTGGAGCCCTCGAAGATCGCTGCTTTTTTAGAGGACTTTGCATCGAGGATCGAAGCCGATCGCGACGAGCTTGTGCAGATCGCGCATCGAGAGACCGGTTTGCCCAAATCCCCTAGGCTTGCGGATGTCGAATTGCCCAGGACCGTCAATCAATTGCGGGTGGCTGCCGAAGCGGTTCGCAATCAATCTTGGCAAATGCCGATCATCGATCGCAAGGCCAACATCCGCTCCTGTTACATCGCGCTCGGGCCGGTGGCGGTGTTTGGACCGAACAATTTCCCATTCGCTTTTAACAGCATCTCCGGTGGTGATTTCGCCGCAGCGATCGCTGCGGGCAATCCGGTGATTGCCAAAGCCAATTCGTCGCATCCGGCGACCACCGAGCGGCTTGGGCAATTGGTGGCACAGTCTATACAAGCCACAGGCATGCCCACAGGTCTGGTTCAACTAATCTATCGAACCTCGCACGAAGATGGCGAGCGACTGGTGGCCGATCCACGCTTGGGCGCGGTGGGCTATACCGGGGCCAGGAAAGCGGGCTTGCACCTCAAGGCGGTTGCGGATCGAGTGGGCAAACCGTTCTATGCTGAACTTTCGAGCGTCAACCCCGTGGTGTTTCTTCCAGGGGCATTCGACGAGCGTTGCGATAAACTCATCGACGAGTATGCCACCAGCGGCCTGATGGGT
This sequence comes from uncultured Pirellula sp., assembly GCA_903837255.1. Taxonomy (GTDB): domain Bacteria; phylum Planctomycetota; class Planctomycetia; order Pirellulales; family Pirellulaceae; genus JBKCUI01. Next base: position 6,846 of record CAILTZ010000449.1, read on the forward strand.
GTCGGCCAGTTCTGCACCAACCCAGGCTTGCTACTGATGGTGCGTGGTCCAAAGACCGATGCGTTTGTCGCCGGGGTGGTCTCCAAGTACCAATCGGCACCGGCCGGAACACTGCTGTCGGAATCTGTCGAAAATTCGCTCGTCAAGAGCCTAGAGTTTCTCACCCACGCCGGAGCGGAGTGTTTGACAGGCGGAACCAAGTTGGCCGGTGCGCGCTGTGCGGTTGCAAATACCGTTTTGCGGATCACGGGAGAACAGTTCCTCAAGGATCCGCATGTGTTTCAGACCGAAGCCTTTGGAAACGCTGTCCTGATCACCGTCTGCGATTCGCTAGAGCAGATTGTTCGCGTCATCGATTCTCTCGAAGGAAATCTCACGGGAGCCATCTATAGCGACACTCAAGGCTCCGACGAGGGGGATTATGCAA